>JAYTRQ010000544.1:0-3806 GCA_043746125.1 Armatimonadota bacterium
ATCTACGCCCAGTGTGCCGACGCGATGAAGGCCGTAGACCCGGCCATTAAAGTCGGAGGCCCGGCGATGGAGCGGCCTGACCTCGCTATGTTCGCCGAGCGCTTCGCCCGCGTCGCCGGCCCGCGCCTGGACTTCTTCTCGTTCCACGCTTACGCCAGCGGCAGCCGGGACGACCCGGATGACGTCATCTTTGATCATGCCGCCGGGTTCGGCGGCTCCGTGGACGCCTTCCGTAAGGCCTTGGCCGCTGCCGTTCCCGGCCGCACTCTCCCGCTGTTCCTGGACGAGTACAACGTCTCCTACACCTGGGAGACCCGAGACCCACGCATGACGGACGTAAAGAGCGCGGTCTTTGACGCCCTCGCGATGACGTCCGCCGTGACGCACGGCGCGGCCGGGACGGCGGCCTGGAACGAGTACGACGGCATCTACGGTAAGATGGACGGCAGCTACCATTTGCGCCCCAGCGCAACGCTATTCCACCTGCTGAACGCCTCTATGATCGGCCCAGTCGTGTCTGCGGCCAGCGCAGACCCCCAATCCGTCGTCGCCTACGCCGTCAAGACGACGCGGGGCCGGTCCCTGTTGCTCATTAACCGCACCGGCTATGCCCAGAGCGTCACGCTAACGGGGTGGGGGAGCAAGCCGACCGCCCAGTCCCTGCTT
The DNA here is from genome assembly GCA_043746125.1 of Armatimonadota bacterium. Classification (GTDB taxonomy): domain Bacteria; phylum Armatimonadota; class Armatimonadia; order Armatimonadales; family Capsulimonadaceae; genus JANXMY01. Next base: position 667 of record JAYTRQ010000544.1, read on the forward strand.
GCCCCGGCCGGCTACGCCGAAACGGAACTCACGCTCGCGCAGCTTGTCGCCCCGCTGCCGCTGCCTGCCGACTCGGTGACGCTACTGACGCAGTGATGCAACCGGCCCCTCATAGGCGTTTGCCCAGGCTCACCCGTTCCTCCACCGAGAATCCTAGGTTTTCGTAGAAGCCGATGACGGCAGTGTTGGAAGCCCGCACTTGGAGGTTGATTTTGCGGCAGCCCATTGCCGCCAGTCGAGTTTCGGCTTCTTCCACGAGTCTGCGCCCTATCCCCTGCCGTTGTCGGGCGGGGGCGACCGCGACGGAGTATATCCACCCGCGATGTCCGTCATAACCGGCCATCACCGTCGCCGTGATCTGCTCTTCGATAATACCGACCAGGAACAACTCGGGCTGCACCTGCATTTTGCGCCAGATCTCTTGGCGCGGATCGTTTGGCGGCACGACCAGCCCGCAGGAGTGCCATAGCTCAATCACTTGCTCTTCATCCGCCGGCAGATAAGGTCGGATCATCATCTCAATTGCTCCGTCACCACCGGCTCCGCACCGTCGCCTGACCAGTCCACCGATACATGCAGCAGGCCGGTCGGCGTCGCCACCGTCCCAGACACCTTCTCCCAGCCCGCCACGCGCTTGGGCGAAACGACGAACTTCCCCGTGCCAGGTTCGCCCGGACCCACTCCGAGAACGTGCGTCAGGAAGCAGTAGGTGGGCCAGGAACTCCAGGCATGGCAGTCCGAGCGGGACGGCTCCGGCTGCTCGGGCCAGGTGGAGACGTGCAATTCCAAAGCCGCCCGCCAGGGGGCAAGCCACGTATCCCACAACTGATCCATCTTCCCGGCCTTGGCTAAAGCCTCGGCGACGTAGAACCTATGGTAATAGGTCGTCGGCGTCAGCGTCGTATCTGTGTTGAGCGACTCAACGACGTCGGCCAGGGCGTCGGCGGGGATGAGGTCGGTGAGAATTCCCCAGGCCTGCGCGTGCTGCGTGCAGCCCCAGTCGTCCGTCGGGCCTTCGCGCAGAAGACGCGCGTCCAGGTCCCAGAACGTCAATAGGATCGCGTCCGCCAGCATGTCCGCCTTGGCCTGCCAGAACTCCGACTCGTGGGCGTCCCCCAGGCCCCTATGCAGACGCATGTAGGACTGCAAGGCGGCCAGGTATTGCAGGTTAAGGGTGGCCGAGGGCAGGCCGTGTGCGATGGGGGGCGGGACCCCGTAGTTCTGTCCCCACTCCCACCCCGGCGCCCAGTCCACGAAGTTCCACCAGGGCAGATGCCCGCCGATCACGCCTTCGGGAGTCAGATGCCGCCCAAACCACTCCAAGACGCCCCGGCAGCCGGGGAGGCACGACGCGACCGTGGCGGCCTCATCCGGCGCGTAGCGCCACAGGTCTTCCACCATCAGGACCCAAATCAGCGAGAACGGCGGGATGATCTGCTCCATTCGGGACGGATAACGTGACTGTGTCAGCCCGTCCGGGGTGCGTGACCAGTCGAACAGCCGGACCGCCCGCGCCCCCAGTCGCGTATCGCCCGTCGTCACATAGGATAGCAGGGCCTGGAGCCGCGTGTCGCCGACGTACTGCAACTGCTCGTAATACGGGCAGTCCATGAACGTCTCGGCCGTGCAGCGCTCCAGGGTGCGGAAGTCCGTGTCCAGAACGGCCGGCAGTTCGGCCGGGCCGCCCTCCACGGAGAACTCATGCTTCCTGGCCCACGGGTAGCCGGTCATCAGATAGGAGAAGCTGGACACCGTGAGCGGCTCGTCACCTGTTTCGACGGTCAGCCTGACGAACCGGAATGCCCGCCAGTGCAGTGGTGAATATGTCTCGTCCCCGCCACCCGGCCGGTACATGTCCGCGAACCCGACCACGTCCGTGCCGTCCGGGTCGTCACGGACGCCTTTAACGCCGTCCTTAGTCAACGCCTCGGCGTAGACGATCTGTATCGTCGCGCCTTGACCCCCGGACAGGGCGAGAACCGGATAGCCGATGGCGTACTCGCCCGCGTTCAGTATCCACTCGCGGCGCGTGCGGGCCGGGATGCTTTCCCCGCCACTCCAGCCTTCGAACTGGCGTGAGTCTTCGCGCAGGGCGGGGATATCACGTGGCGTCAGCCGCCATCGCCCGCCAGGGTCGGCCAGGTCGCTCGGACGCTCACGCAGGTAGGGGGCCAGGAACGCGACCGGCGTTTCCCATCCCGCGTCGTCAAAGCCGGGCTGCTCCCAGCCATGGGGAAGTAGGCCGCCATCTACGGTCTCGGCCGCCCCGATCCCATAATAACCATCAGTCATTGTCACCGACGCGGGCCGGTACGCCGTGTCCGCCTGAACGCGCCAGCCCGGTCCCCCCGTCGCCAGGACGACCTCGCCGCCCTCGGCCTGCGCTTCCAGCACGAACGCACCCTGTTCGTGCATCTCGGCGATCGGCCCGTCCGCGCCTTGGTAGGCCAGGACGGTAGCAGCCAGGACGTGCCGCCCCGGCCCGACTGACGCTGCGTAAGTCTCGTAGACGTAGTGGCGGACATCTGACCGTGCCGGGCCGCGCCCAATTGTGTGTCCGTCCAGGAACAGCGTGTACCGGCTGTCCGCGGAGACGTGCAGGCGAAGCGTCTTGGGCGCGTCGGCTTCAAACGTCCCCCGGAAACGTCGGACGGCGAACTTCGGGTCGCCCGCATTGGCGGTCCAGATCCACCGGGCGTTAGAGAATGGGATGTCTGTCATTTGGAGTCCTTGAGAGGAAAGTCGTGGGGTGATTGTACCCACCCTGGTGAAATATTTGGGGAACTTTCCTCTTTTGTGATCCAAGTCACACTAGAAAGACGGCGTGTGTGCTATATTTATATAAAGAACAACGGGAACAGGGTGCTTACCACATAAAACAGCAAGTCTCACGAAGAACCCAGCAAAAACTTTTCGAAAATGGCCGGATTGGCATGGATTCTGCACTATAGGAATACCAGGAGATACTGGAAGGTCTCTGACCCGAGGAAAGCGATTGAGCCAAGGAAAACAATCATGAGTGTTCCCATCACGTCCCATCCTACCGCACGAGTGGATCGCTTTCTCCGTTCCGAAGTTGACACGTCGTTGCTGGACGCCGGCCTGCGTCGCTTCCTCGATGTCGTCGTCTCCGGTTCCGT
>JAYTRQ010000545.1:0-3801 GCA_043746125.1 Armatimonadota bacterium
TGGAACAGCCGGACCAGGCCGACGCCGTCTTCCAGTTGGGGAAAGCCCTCGTACTGCCGTGCGGTGGGCACGGGGACGCCCGCGCTTAGGTAGAACTCGTCGCTCAGGAAGGCGAAGTTAGTGCCCAGCGTCTTGCGGAAGCTTTTGCGCCACTCTTCGGCCTCAGCCACAAGGGCGCGGGTGAAGTCGGCGGAACACGTCGTCAGGGCCGCCAGGCGGTCCCGGAACTGGGTCAGGCCGACCGGCACGATGGCGACGGAAAGAACGCCTCCGTAAGTGCTCCGCGCTTCGGGGTGCAGGGCGCTCAGATCGCGCACGGTCTGTTCCAGTTGCGCCCCGTCATTGTAACCGGGACACAGGACGACCTGGCCGTGGATCTGGATTTTGGCGTCCGCCAGCATCTGCAAGCGGGGCAGGATCGGCTCCGGCCCTTTGCGGCCCAGCATCCGCCCACGCACTTCAGGGTCGGTGGCGTGGACGGAAACGAACAGTGGTGACAGCTTCTGGTCTATGACGCGCTGGAACTCGGCCTCGCCCATGTTCGTCAATGTCAGATAGTTACCGTGCAGGAATGAGAGTCTGTAGTCGTCGTCCTTGATATACAGAGACGGCCGCAGGCCCTTGGGCTGCTGGTACAAGAAGCAAAAGACGCACTTGTTCTTGCAGATGTGGACCCGGTCAAAGAGATCGTCGCCGAATTCGATGCCTAAATCCTCGTCGTAGCCTTTGTCAATGACGAACTGGAGCGGGCCGATGCCCTCACGCTCCACGTCCAGCGTCACCTGCTCTCCGGCCGACAGGAAGGCGAAATCTACGATGTCCAGCACAGGCTGGCCGTTGACATGCGTGACCACGTCACCCAGTTTTACGCCGGCCGTCGCCGCCGCCATGTCGTCGTCTAGCGTTAGGACCCGCGCCCGATCCGCCTTCGCCTTGCGCGGCGTCACGACGTCCTCACCCGCCATTGGAAGAGAAAGCGTATTACGCCGGACCGAATTTTCCGTATTCATTGCCATTAAACGTCAGTATACCCCATGCCATCTGCTACAATCTGAGTGGGGTGCAACTTTTCGCGCCTCTCTGTGTCTAAAACAATGGGGAAAGTGTTTCTGTTCCATGCCCAGTGAGCGACGGCCCGCCTGGACCAGCCCGCCCCAAGGTCTGCCGCGCCTGGACCCGGATGTGGCCCTGGTGCGTCAGTTTCGGGCGACGGCCAACCCGGCCGTGTTCGAGATTCTGTTCCGCAGGTACCAGACGCCGGTCTTCAACCTCGTGACACGTATGGTCAACGGCGAGGAAGCCTACGATCTGACTCAGGAAGTGTTCTACCGGGCGCTGCGCTCGCTCGCCTCGTTCAAAGGCGATTGCAAGTTCCGCACATGGCTGTACACCATCGCCCGGAACGTCTGCTTCAACCACCTTCGCGAGTCTAAGGTGCGCCTGAGCCTGGAAGACGGCTCTCTGGACGATGAGCCGGAGTCTCCGGGCTACGTGCCCGAGCAGGCCGATCTCGTGGCGGATGTCGCCCGGATTGCTGAGGTGCGCGAATTGCAGCGGGTCGTAGACCGCGTGCTGGCCCAACTGTCGCCGGAGCAGCGCCTGCTGATCACGCTACGCGACTTGGAAGGCCTGTCTTACGAAGAAGTCGGCGAAATCACAGAATTGAGCCTGGTGAACGTGAAGTCGAAACTGCACCGGGCACGGCTGGCCTTCAAGGCGAAGTTCCAGCCGTACTTGGAACTAATTGGTCCCGATCTACAGGGGAAACTGGCGCGAGGGGGTGAGGGGACGTGACACGGGAACAGGCGAAGGCGCTCTACTCGGATTATCTGGAAGACGCCTTAGAGCCGGCGCGGCGCGACGAGATGCAGGCCTTTCTGGCGGGTGAGCCAGACTGCGCGGCCGAGTTGTTCGCCTTGGAGCGGACGATGACTCTGCTGCACCGCCTACCCATGCGCGAGCCATCTCTGGAACTGTGGCGCGAGTTTGCGCCCCGCGTGGAGGCGTTCCGAGTCGAGCGCCGTCTGAGCTTGGGAGAGCGTCTGCGCCTTCAATGGGGCACCCTGGTCGCCCAAGTGAGCGAAGGCATCATCCTGTGGACGCACGCCCTGGCCCAGCGCGCCCATTTGCAATTGCACCGCCACTTGACGCATGACGCGCTGCACCTCCGGCAACTGGATCGTGGGGGGGACTAAGCGGATGAGTTCGAGAACCCCCATAGGCCACGGCGCGTGCCGCCTGCGTCTGCGTAGGGGTGGGGTCTCCCCGCCCTCTTCCCTCTCCCTGTTCTTCTCCTGGCTCCTGGGCCTCCTGCTGCTTTTGTCCCTTGGCCTGCCGGTCCATGCCGACCCGCCCCGCGTTGTCGTTATCAACGTCCACGGCGCGGTCTGGCCGGGAACGGCCGTCTTTGTCCGCAAGCAGCTTGATGCCGCATATCAGCAGGGCGCGGCGGGTGTTATTCTTGACCTGGACACGACGCAGGGGACGCCCGCTGCGGCTGAAGACGTCAAGAAGGCTATCCTCGAACACGCGGCCAGCCTGCCTATCGCGGCCTACGTGCATGACCGGGCGCTGGGGCCGGGCTGCTTGATTGCCGTCGCCTGCAAGACCTTGGCGATGGCGCCGGGCGCGTCACTGGGGAACGCCGAGAACTCGTCCAAGACGGAGTTCAAATCGGCGGCCGACGCCACCGGGCGCAACCCGGCTGTAGCCGCCGCTTTCGTGTCGGCCGACTCGGATCTGCCAGCCGTGGGTGTCAAGGCCGGCGACAGCCTGACGCTGACGGCGAAGCAGGCACAGGCGGCGGGCTTTGCCGACGTCGTGGCCTCCGTCTATCCCGAAGTGCTGGCGAAGATGGGGCCGGGCCTGGCGAACGCGCAGACGACGCCGGTGAGCCTGGACGGCTGGACGGCCTTCTCGCTGTGGATCACTCAGCCGTGGGCGACGATCCTGTTGCTGTCCATCGGCCTAGCTTTAGTCATCATCGAGATGCTGACTCTGCACTCCTGGGGGATCGCGGGTATCGCCGGGGGCGTCCTAGTGGCCGTGATCTTCGCCGCATACATCACGGTCGGCGCGGCCACTTGGGTTGGCATCTTGATCTTCCTGGCCGGGGCCGCCCTGCTGCTGCTGGAAACGCACTTCCTGCCCGGCCACGGGCTGCCCGCGCTGGCCGGGCTGATCCTGATCTTTATCGGGATGTTCCTCGCCTTGGGTGGGACGCAGGCGGGCGGGCTGGTCCCGGCCACATCCGCGCTCCTGACGACGCTGGCCCTGGTCATCGCCTTCTTCTTGTATCTGCCCCGGTCCGGCGTCTGGAAGCGGCTCAGCCAGCCGATGCGCCAGACCGCCTCAGCAGGCTACGTGTCGGGCGGAGATTTCACCGCCTATTTGGGAGAGTTTGGTGTCGCCGTCACTCTGCTGCGGCCGTCCGGCACGGCCGAGTTCGACGGCGTCCGCCTGCCGGTCGTGACCGAAGGCGAGTTCGCCGCCGAGGGTACGGCCGTTCAGGTGGTCGCCGTCCAGGGCAGCCGCGTCGTCGTCCGCTCGGTTCAATAGTTGACGATGAATGACGGGGTATAATCGCTCTATGGCCCGCAAACCTGCCGAACCGAAGCCCCCAAAAATCCTCAAGCCGAAGCCCGAAAAAAAGCCGCGCAAGCCTGAGTTTTCGCCCACGCGCTTGAAGACGTTCCTTCTATGCCCGATGATGTACCGGCTGGAATACGTCGAAAAGGTCGGCAAGTTCTACCACCGGGCGCGGGCCGGGTACACGTTCGGGAGTACGCTCCACCAGACCCT
>JAYTRQ010000546.1:0-3797 GCA_043746125.1 Armatimonadota bacterium
GGCACGGAGAAAGTGGAAGAGGCGGTCCACAAGCAATTCCCCCAAGCCCGAACTCTGCGGATGGACCGGGATACGATGTCGCGCAAAGGCGCACACGCCGAGACACTGCGGGCGTTCAAGCGGGGCGAGGCGGACGTGCTGATCGGGACGCAAATGGTCGCCAAGGGCCTGGACTTCCCCAACGTCACTCTGGTCGGGGTGGTGAGCGCGGATACGGCTCTGAACGTGCCGGACTTCCGCGCCCCGGAGCGGGCATTCCAGCTTTTGACCCAGGTATCGGGCCGAGCCGGTCGTGGTAAGGTGCCGGGCCGGGTCATTGTGCAGACGTTCACACCGGAACACGACAGCATCCAGTTCGCAGCCAAGCACGACTATCTGAACTTCTACGAACACGCCATCGCCCAGCGGTGCGAACTGGGGTATCCGCCGTATTCGCATATGGCGAACTTAGTCTACTCGGACGAGAGCGAGGAAGAGGCGCAGAGGCGCAGCCGGCATCTGGCGAGCATATTTCGAAACGCCATTGCCCTGACGCCCGCGTACGAGGCGGTGCAGGTGCTCGGGCCGGTTGCCTGTCCCCTCTCGCGCCTTCGCGGGCGTTACCGCTGGCACCTGGCCCTGCGGGCGACGTCCAAAGATACACTGCTCGGCCTTCTGCGGGCAGGTCTGGCGGAACTTTCGGGGGGGCAGCGGTCGGGGCTGTCTCTGGACATTGACCCCCTGACGATGCTGTGAAGAGCAACAGGGCGAGTAAATGAACTGATAATGTGGGAGATCAAGCCCCGGTTGAGTCGAGACGTTGCGATGATAGCGTAGAAGCGAGACGCCGACATAGACCCTACTGTATTCTTTCGAGGCGAAAGGCTGATGCCTTCGTGAAAGGTGCCGCAGGCCCAATTAAATCCCACTTAACTGGGTGAGCCTGTCGTTGATTTTCCGTTCTTTGAATATGGCGCTCTGCTGTGCAGCACGGCCGCCTGGAGCATTCTTGAGTCACACCTGGAGGCAAGGGTTGAAATACGGCCGGTGGATGTGGAGGGCGACAGCGACCAGCTCCTGAATCCGATTCAAGTCATTGACTGCATGGATATGCAGCAGAGCCGGATGCGTCGCGACAAGAGAGGGCGTGTCCCCGTTCAGAACACCGGAACTGAGGCGGACCCACAAGTACGCGACTCAGGGTTTGCACGAGATCATACAGCACCATGGGTTAACCGGGATGGAATTCCGTAACCTCCCATGATGGGCCTCTGCAACATCGTGGAATCGTGCTATAATGATGGGCAATGGATGATGTAATAGCGGTGCACGGAACGACGGGAGATGGGGGAACAGGCGACATGGCGAAGGGCGGGGGGAAGCTGACGGATCTGATCCGCAGGGACGAGCCGATCGTCAAATTCGACGAGTTGGCCGGGGCGAATGTCCTGCGCCAGAAGTCGAAGCCGGTGCTGAACGTAGACAGCGACGTGGCCGAACTCGTCGGGCAGATGGAGCGCATTATGCGGGCCGCGAATGGCGTCGGCCTGGCCGCGCCGCAGCTTGGCATTTTGCAGCGCATCTTCGTCTACGATACCGGGGATGGCTTTCAGGCGGTCATCAACCCGAAGATATTGCAGCGCAAGGGCGAACAGGTGGGAATCGAGGGCTGCCTGTCCATCCCTGGATTGCAGGGGGACGTCCTGCGGGCCAATGAGGTCGTGGTTAAGGGTGTGGACCAGTTCGGCAAGCCGATCCGCATTCGGGGAGAGGGCCTGACCGCCCGCGTGATCCAGCACGAGAGCGATCACCTAGATGGCGTGCTGTTTATTGACCACGCCGACCCGGCGACACTCCATTACGTCACAGCGGAAGAACTCGAAGACGAAGAGTCCGACGGGCGTTTACCACAGACGCGGGAGTAACATGCGCGTCCTGTTTATGGGCACGTCGCCTTTCGCGGTCCCCAGCCTGCACCATATTATCGCCTTGCATGAGGTGCTTGCCGTCGTCACCCAGCCGGACCGGCCGCAGGGGCGCGGCGGCCGAGTGTCCGCCTCCCCTGTTAAAGAGGCCGCCCTGGCGGCCGGCCTAACCGTGCTTCAGCCGGAAAAGGTCCGCGCCAAAGAATTCGTGCAGGCCGTTCGCGATCTCGCCCCGGACGTCATCGTCGTGGCCGCCTTCGGGCAGATCATACCGCAGCGCATTCTGGGCGTGCCGCCCCTTGGCTGCCTCAACGTCCACGGGTCGCTCCTGCCGCGCTGGCGCGGGGCGGCCCCAATGCAGTACGCGCTGATGGCCGGTGACGCCGAGACGGGCGTCACGACGATGCGGATGGACGCCGGGCTGGATACGGGCGACATTTTGCAGCAGGCGTCGCTTTCGCTCGCCAACATCGCAAATCTTGGCGAGCTGGAGCCGCGTCTGGCCGAAGTTGGCGCAAACCTCCTGACAGAGACTCTGACGGCGCTGCAAGCTGGGAACTGTCCGCGCATCCCGCAGGACCCGGCCCTCGTCACCCTCTCGCCCTCACTCACGCCCGACGTTGGGCAGTTAGATTGGACACGTTCGGCCGTGGACCTGCACAACCTGGTGCGCGGCGTGACTCCCAAGCCGGGTGCCTACACGTTTTGGTCTGGCAGACGTCTGAAGGTGCTGGCCACAGAGGCTTCAGCGGAGGAAGCGCAGGGCGAGCCGGGAACGATTGAAAACGCCAGTGCGCGTGGTATATTGGTAGGAACAAGCGAGGGGACGCTCATCCTCCGTGAAGTCCAGCCGGAGAGCAAGGGCCGGATGGCAGCCGAGGCATGGGCGCGCGGAGCGCGGGTCGCTCCGGGGGATCGTTTTGAGGATACGCCGCCCGCGTCGTAGCGGGGAGGCAAGGAGATGGGCATGGGACTCGAGGAGGATCGTCTGGAGCGGGGCATCGCTTACAAGATCGAAGGTGGTTATGAGGAGGCGACGACTGAGTTCCAGGCGCTCCTGGAAGGCAATCCCGACCACGCCGAAGCGCACCACCAGCTTGGCCTCGTGTTAGGTTTTGTCGGGGAGTTCGAGCGATCGCTCGCGGAACTGGAAGCGGCGGCTCGTCTGGATCCAGACAACACGCTGGCCCGCAATGATCTGGCCCTGACCTATACGATGCTCGGAATGTACGATGAGGCCAAAGCGGAATTCGCGCGTGTTTTGGAGCAGGACCAGGCGAATGACGTGGCCCGCCGGAACCTCACCTACCTCCAATGATCCGTCGGCTGTTGCCCGCGCTGCCGCTATTTCTGCTTCCGTGCCTGCTGCTCTGGCCGGCAGTCTTCGGCGGGCAGTCGCTCGTACCCGCCGATCTCCTGCGGGACATCGCTCCCTGGCGCACCCCTGGTTCCCCTCCGCCCGTCCCCTGGACTCCCTTGACGTGGGACAGCGTCGCCGAGTTCTATCCGTGGCGCCTTTTCGCCGCCGAGACGCTGAAGTCCGGCTACTTGCCCCTCTGGAACCCGCACCAGTTTTGTGGCACCCCGTTCGTCGCCAACTCTCAGTCGGCCGTCTTTTACCCGCCTAATTTACTCTTCTGCCTGCTCCCCGTCTGGCGGGCATTTGGCGTCAGCGCCCTGCTCCACCTCATCGTGACCGGCCTGTTCGCCTACGCCTTTCTGCGGGTGGGGGCACTCAGGCTAGGCCGGGCGGCCTCGCTCTTGGGGGCCGTCTGCTGGCAGCTTTGCCACTGGCAGGTGGCGTGGCTGGCCTTGCCGACGTTCCTCTGCGTCTCGGCCTGGCTGCCACTAGCACTCCTCCTGGTGGATCGAACGGTGTTAAAGCTGACCCCA
>JAYTRQ010000547.1:0-3792 GCA_043746125.1 Armatimonadota bacterium
TCAGCGTCTTCCCATGCTGGGGGTCAACGATCCACGAGGCCGCATTGGCGTCCGCATTGTTGGAGATGTGGAACTGAGGGATGCAGGCGCCCGTCGTGACGTCGTTCCAGGTGTTCACGTTCCAGGTAGAGTAGACTGGGCCTGGAACGGGCGTGAACCAGGGATAGACGGCGTCCACCACGCCGGAGCTGCCGCTGGAAGGGTCGTTCTTCACCCAGTCGCCCGGCACCATAATGTAGGGGTTGAACCCGTACGTGCTGCGGCACTGCTGGCGCAAATAGTTCAGCAGTTTCGAGCCGTTGCCGTTCAGGTTGGACAGGAAGGCGGGTGCCCCGGACCAGATCGCGTACACGGGGCGGCCCTGGATCTTGTAACGGTTGGCGTCCGGGACGTTCTGGAAGAACGCCTTTAAGTTCTTGTCCCAGACGTAGGCCCACGACTCAGGTTTGCTGAGATCGAACGGCTTTTTGTAGCCGTACCCGTCGCCGTGGTCGAAGTTCCACATCGCTGTCCAGGATGCCGGGTTGTCGTCAAACGGCATGATCTTGATGCGGTCGCTCAGGCCCCGCTTGCTGAGGGCCGTGACGAGGTTGGCGAACGTCGCCGGCTGGCCGTTCCCCTTGAGCCAGACCGCGACGAAGTCAATCTGGGCGGACTGGTACTGCTCCACCATGTTATCCCAGTAGCGGGCATGATCGCCGGCCGGCTGGTTGTACAGCGGCAGCGCGTAGAACGTATTAGCCTGGGCGAACGCTAGAAGTCTGTCCACGCCCATCTGGTCGTGGCCGAAGGCATCCACGTCTGCGTTGACGTCCGCTCCCAGCGCCCCAGCGTGAGCGCCCGGAGCAAAAGCCAGTATCACAAGAATGACCCCGAGTGCTGCCGCCCACGCCTTTGTCATGGCTTAAGCCGCCACCGCGCCGCGCTTCCAGGCCGGGCGCTTGGACTCATAGGCCGTGATGTCCGGCTCGTTTTGCAGCGTTAATCCAATGTCGTCCAGCCCGTTCAGCAGGCAGTGACGCCGGAAAGGGTCTACCGTAAATGCCGACGAAAAGCCCTCGTTGTCCGACACGGTCAGGCTCTCCAAGTCCACAGTCATCCGATAGCCCGGCGTCTTCGCCCGTTCCAGCAGCATCGCGACCGTCTCTTCCGGCAGCGTCAGCGGCAGCATCCCGTTCTTGAAGCAGTTGTTGTAGAAGATGTCCGCATAGGACTGGGCGATAATGGCCTTGAATCCGTAATCTTCCAGCGCCCACGGCGCGTGTTCGCGGGACGACCCGCAGCCGAAGTTCTTGCCGGTGATGAGAATCGCCGCGCCTTGATATTGCGGCTGGTTCAGCTCAAACTCCGGGTTCGGCGTCTTGCCGTCTTCCAGGTAGCGCCAGTCGAAGAACAGGAACTGGCCGAAGCCCGTCCTCTCGATGCGCTTGAGGAACTGCTTGGGGATGATCTGGTCGGTGTCCGCGTTGACCCGGTCTAAGGGGGCCGCGAGGCCCGTGAGTTTCGTGAACGGTTCCATGTCTACTCCTGCGTGAAAATGTCGTTGACGACAACGTAAAGGCTGGGAAAGACTGTAGAGACAGCCGCTTGGCCGGGGCCATATGCTGTGACATCTTCCGAAATCCGTGCCGGTATCACAGTGATTTGTGTCGTTTTAGGATCCACCAGCCAGATTTCCTGCACGTCTACGGCCCGATAATCCTCCAACTTCCGTGTTAAAACAGAAGGCGTATCGGAGGGTGAAATGATCTCTACGACCAGTTCAGGGGCAGGTGAGGGGGGCGTACACTCATCTGGCGCGTCGTTCTGTGCCAGCCGTTCCCGGCTGATGAACAGCAAGTCGGGCTGACGGCTGCGGAGCGGCTGGTAAGTAATCTGGACGTCGCAGGGCGCGGCGATGGCCTCGCCCGTTCCGCTTTCCGCCTCATAATCCTGAAAGCGGTGGAGGAGCCTGCCGAGGATGCGCTGATGTCTTCGTGTTGGGCTTGGCAATAAGTTGTCTCCATACAAACGGTAGACTTTCCATCCGTCAAGGATGTCGTACCGGGCCATCTCCTCTGGGCCTGCAAGATATTCCTCATACGTCATCGGGCGGGTAATGCCCGGAACGTCCACGGATTCAGTTTTCATCAACTCAGCAGCGGCCATTCTTTTGCCCCTTCAGTTCTTGCCCCACTTACGGATGTCCACCAGATGCCCCTCAATCGCCGCCGCCGCCGCCATCTGCGGGCTGACCAGGTGCGTCCGCCCGCCCTTGCCCTGACGACCCTCGAAGTTGCGGTTAGAGGTGGATGCGCAGCGCTCGCCAGGCTGCAAGATATCCGGGTTCATGCCCAGGCACATGGAGCAGCCGGCCTCGCGCCACTCAAAACCGGCGTCTTTGAAGACCTGGTCCAAGCCCTCCGCCTCGGCCTGAAGCTTGATCGGGGCCGAGCCGGGGACGACCAGGGCGCGGAGGCCCGCCCGGACTTTGTGGCCTTTGAGGATGGCCGCCGCCGCGCGTAAATCTTCAATGCGACCGTTCGTGCAGGAGCCGATGAAGACCGTGTCCAGCTTGACGTCTTCCAGCAGGACGCGTGGGGTCAGCCCCATGTATTCCAAGGCCCGCTCTGCCGCCCGGCGGTCGGCCGGGTCGGCGTAGTCGTCGGGGGAGGGAATGGCCGTCGTGATCGGGATGACCATGCCGGGGCTAGTGCCCCACGAAACGTAGGGGGCGATCTCGTCCGCGTTCAGCTCAACGAGGGTGTCGTAGGATGCGCCTTCGTCGCTTGGCAGCTTGCGCCAGGCGGCCAGCGCCTCGTCCCACTCCTCGCCCTGCGGCGCGAACGTCTTCCCGTGCAGGTAGGCGAACGTCTTCTCGTCGGGCGCGATGAGGCCCGCCCGCGCCCCCGCCTCGATGCTCATGTTGCAGACCGTCATGCGGCCTTCCATTGATAATGATCGAATCGCTTCGCCGGTGTACTCCACGACGTAGCCCGTCGCGCCGTCGGTCCCGATCTTGCCGATAATGGCGAGGATGATGTCTTTGGCCGTTACGCCTTCGCCGAGCCTGCCGTTGACACGAATCTCCATCGTCTTGGGCCGGGACTGCGGGAGGCACTGGGTCGCCAGGACGTGTTCCACCTCACTAGTGCCGATGCCGAAGGCCAACGCCCCGAACGCGCCGTGTGTGCTGGTGTGGCTGTCGCCGCAGACGATAGTGAGGCCGGGCTGGGTCAGGCCAAGCTCCGGCCCGATGACGTGGACAATGCCCTGCCGCTTGGAGTGCAGGTCGTAGAGCGTGACGCCGAACTCGCGGCAGTTCTCCGAAAGCGTCTCCATCTGCTTCCTGGAGATCTGATCCACGATGGGCAGGGAGCGGCTGGTCGTCGGGACGTTGTGGTCCATCGTCGCCACGGTCAGGTCGGGCCGCCGGACCTTGCGGCCGGACAGGCGTAGGCTCTCAAAGGCCTGTGGCGAAGTGACCTCGTGAACCAGGTGCAGGTCCACGTACAGCAGGGCGGGCTGGCCCGCCTCTTCGCGAACCACATGGGCCTCCCAGATCTTCTCGAACATCGTCTTGGGCATCGTCTGCGGCATTTGTCTCTTCTCCTAGAAAGTTAGCGTTTGGTCTACGCGCATCACGGTCATCTTCGCCCGCGATCCGTTCCGTTTGAGGGCATCGGCAAGTTCGGCCGGCGTCCCTGTGAGGATGGGGAACGTGCCGTAGTGCATCGGAATGACGACGTCCGGCTGGACCATCTTGACGGCGTCGGCGGCGCGGACCGGCCCCATCGTATAATGGTCGCCGAT
>JAYTRQ010000548.1:0-3792 GCA_043746125.1 Armatimonadota bacterium
ACTTTCTCGACACTTTCCGGCGTGGCCGGGACTTCCAGAGTAAAGTCGTTCCCTAGGGTCATTGAAGTAGTGATTCCTAATCCCACGGCTTGTGCCCTAGTATCGGCAAAGGGCCAGTAAAAATTCAGGCCCGGCGCATGGAGAGCAGGTTAGCCGCCGTAGCGGCGAGCTGCCGCTCATGCCCGTCAAATCCGGGACGCTGCAGCGCGCGCACCAGGATAAGAACACCCCCCAGCGTCTGCTCAGACCCCGCAGGAATAGGCAGGACGAGTGTTGGCGCGGCGTGATCAGTGGGGATCAAGCTAAAGTCCTGGGCCTTCTCCACCTGAGCGGCCAGATCGCGCAACAGCAGCTCCATACCCTCGTCCAGTGCGGAGTCCCGCTCCGCATCCCCCGAAACGGGCCGGCGGTAGACGTGCACCCCACCGGGCGCGTCAAACACTCGAAGCACGCCCGCATCCGCACGAGTGGCCTTTCCCACGAGATTGAGGCATTCAGGCAAAAGGCCCACTCCGGCCCCAGCCATGATTTCGGCCAGCCGGCTTACCGTCTGAAGGTCGTCCAGCCGCCGCCCAGCCTGTTCAACAAGCAGAGCGTTCTGGAGGCCGACGCTGGCCTGGCTGGCGAATGTGATCAGCAGCCGGATTTCGTCCGAGGTGAACCGGCGGGCCTCACGCGTGTATACCTCCAGGACACCCAGCACGTCCTTCCCAAGTTTCAGCGGGACTCCTAGATAGCCGACTACCCGCTCACGAGCGGTGAAGGCAGGCAGAACGAATCGCATATCCTTGGAGATGTCCTCGATTGCCACGGAACGCCCCCGGCGGGCGACGAAAGCCGTCGCCGTCTCCGGCCCCCGCCCGCCATCCCCTACGGGGATAGCCGCCAAGGTGGCTAAAGCCGACTTGAAGTTGACAGCCGCGCGGGGGGTGAGGCCACCCTGTTCATCCAGTGAGAACAAGACGCAGCGGTCCGCGCCTGTCATTTCCAGGGCCAGGTCGGCGATGGTCTGGGCCGTCTGCCGCCCGTCCATAGAGGAGCCGAGGGCGCGCGCGATGCGGCGAACGCCTTTGCGGATCTCCTCGGATTTCTGCCGGGCTTCTTCGTACATCTGGGCGTTTGCGATGGCCGCGCCGACCTGATTGGCGATGGTATAGAGCAGTTCCATCTCACCAACAGTGAACAGGCGGCGGCGGCTGCTCATGGCGTGCAGGACGCCGATGACCTGGTCGCCCGATTGCAGGGGGACGCTGACGAGGGACGTCACCCCCTCACCGTCAATCGGGCACGAGCGGTTGCGGTGGTCGGCGCTAACGTCCTGCACGGCCGTGGGCGTCTCAAACTCCAGGACCCAGCCCGCGATGCCCTCCCCCACGCGCGGCTTCATCGTCTGGGCCGTTTCCCGGCGTAGGTTCCGAGAGACTTTGATCTCCAGGCACTCCGTCGTAGGGTTGTACAGGAAGAGGGCAAACTTGTCCACATGCAGCAGGCCGAGGGCACTGTCAGCGACGAAGTGGATGACCCGGTTAAGACTCAGCGTCGCTCCGACCGATTGGGACAGCTCATAAAGAGCCGTCGCCTCCTGCGCCCGCCGGTTCGCATCTTCGTAGAGCCAGGCGTTCTCCAAGGCGACGGCCGCCTGGCTGGCGACGGCCGAAAGCAGAGAAGCATCTTCAGGACCATAAGCCCCGGACTGGCGGGAGCCGACCACGAGCAGGCCTTCAGGGATGGAGCGGGCGATCATCGGCGCAGCCAGGATGGAGCGCATTCCGGGCAGGGGCGGGTCCTCGGCGGAACTACCGTCGGTGTCGTTCAGGCGGATCGGCTGGCCGGAGGCAAGGGCGCGGGCTGCGATGCCGTTGCCTTCGGCCGCGAGCTGCCGGTCATGTTCATCCTCGCCAAGCCCTCGGTCCGCGCCGATGTACAGGCGCGTCCGTTCGTCGTTCAGCAGGTAGACCGCCCCCGCCGTCATTTCTAGGCTACCGGCGACGGTTGCCAGAACGTTTGACATGACTTCCTGGACGTTAAGCGACGACGACGTCGTCTGGGCGGCCTGGAAGAGAATGTCGCGTTCCTGCTGCTTCTGGGCGGCCTGACGCCGCAGCTCATCCACGCGCAGGGCCTGAGCGGCAAGGTCGGCGAGCATTTGAAGGCGGAGCAGGTCCGCCCCACCGAACGCACCGTCGCCCATCCGGTTTAGGGCGGACAGCGCCCCGGCGGGCTGGCCGTTCAGGTAGAGGGGCACGACCAGGGCGGAGCGGAGGGCGATTCCGGCGGGGTCGGCAGGAGAGAGGTTCGCGGTAGCAGGGTCGGGGTGATGAGCCAGATACAACTGGCCGGTGAGGGCGGTTCGCCCGGCCAGTGCATCCTCCACGCGGACGGTTTGGCCAAGGATTTCGGCGGCATCCGCGCCGGCCACGGCGGCGAAATCGAGCAGCGTGCGGGTGGCGTCAAGCAGAGTGACGGCCGCGCTCGCCGCCCCGGTCAGGGCGCACGCCTTTTCGGCGATGAGAGCGAGGGTCTCGCGTGGGTCCGTCTGCCGCGCGACCGCGCTCACGACTTCGTGCAGGGCGACCAGATGCCCGTCGGGCAATGGCTCGCCCCCCGCTCCGGGAACAGGGGGAATCGGCTTATCAAGAATGGGGGGCGGGATGCCATCGGCGGGATCGGTCACGGTCGGAAGCCTATCTCTCGCGGCTGAGGGTCACGCGGCAAAAATTGGTGAAACATCGGCCGGGGTTTCTCTGTCTGATATTGTGCCACAACAACGCTCTTCTGTCAATGCTTCTCGCCCGTGCCTGCGCTCCGAGGAACCATGCTCTTTCCCCGTCACGCCTTCCGAAGTGCTCTGCTGCTGCCGTTCCTCGCCCTGCTGTCGCCGGCGGCGCTGGGACAAATCGACCCTAGGGCCACTTTGCCTTACGTCCTTCCACTATCACCTGCACTCATTTCACCCTCGTCTTTAGCAGACCAGCCGCAGCTCCCCGCACCCACCGATCAGCCGCCCCCAGAAGTCCCCCTGCCAAACCCGATCCCTCTGGGCCAGGGATTCCTGATCAGCGGCGCCCTGGACACCCGATCCCGCAACGCGGATACCGGGCGGCGCGGAGCCTGGCTCGACGCGGCCGAGCTAGACATCCAGCATCCGCTCACGCGCAACGGAAATGCGCTGGGGAACTTCTATTTACAGGTCATCGCCGAGGACCCCCCGGACATCCCGAACGGCAAAGACATTCAGGTGGGCGAGGCTTACTTCCTGTACAAGCTGCCGGTACGGTCGGAGAGCGGCACGACGTCCTACGTGAAGGTCGGTCAATTCCAGATCCCGTTTGGCCTGCTCGGCGTCTACGACCCACACTTGGTCATCCTCCAACCCCTCTACGCGCAGTCGCTGGGTGAGCGCACCGATTTCGGCCTGGCCCTCTCCGGCCGCCTGTACGGCTATCTGAACTATGACTTCGCGGTTACGACGGGGACCGGTCCAAACCACATTGACGTCAACCCTAACCGGGTCGTCACGTTCCGCCTGGGCCGGACGTTCACGACCCGCAACGGCGTGGTTAACATTGGCGGATCACTCCTTCAGGGTCGCCTGCCGGATACCGACCTTGATGCCGCCGACCCGTTCGCCGTCGAGATGCCTCCCTCAGGCCGGGTCCGCGCGAACCGAGGCGTCCACTTCGTCAGCAAGAGCCGCATCGGCGGGGACGCCTCGTATGGTTTTCACCGGACCACGGCTCGGGGAGAAGTGGTCGCCGGCGCGGACGGCGACCAGCGCGTCCTGGGCTACTA
>JAYTRQ010000549.1:0-3786 GCA_043746125.1 Armatimonadota bacterium
CCCGCCGCACTGATGATCGCAACGACAGAGAAAACGCAGTAAAGGGCTAGTCGTCACATGAAGAACCGGGTTAATATCCAGAAGCCGCCGATGAAGAAGGCACGGATCGAGATCATCCCGATGATCGACACGATCTTCTTCCTCTTGGTCTTTTTCATGTACACCAGCCTGTCCATGGTCAAGATGAAGGGCATGGACGTCAGCGTGCCCAAGCCGAGCAACAGCCAAAACCAGAAGCCACCGCCCCAGGTGATGGTCACGGTCAACCAGGCCGGACAGTTCTTTCTGGACACCCAGCCCGTGGCACAGCAGGACCTTCAGACCAAGATGCAGGACCAACTGAACGGCAAGCCGGACACGGTCTTTATCGTCAATGTGGACAAGACACGTCCGACCCAGAACATCATTGACGTGATGGACGCCGTCAACAGCGTCCACATCCCCGGCTCCAACGATCCTGTGGGCGTGATGATCGCCACCCAGGCGACCGCGCCAGGCGGTCCGGCGACCGCGCAGTAACCCGCCATGAACGAAAAACCGCCTGCCGACAACCCAAACGTCAATCCGATGGAGAACCCGAACGCCCGGCACAACCTCGGCGTCGAGAAGTCTCTGTCCGACCGTATCCTCGCCTACGCCTTTGGGGCGTCCGTGCTGATCAACATCGGCTGGATGGTCGCCGTCTCGCATTCAGACATCTTCGGCAAAGGAGGGGTCATCCCCGCGACGAAGGAGACGATGATCAAGGTCTTTCATCGTCCGCCGCCGCCCAAGCCAAAGATCAAGCCGCCGCCCCCACCCCCGCCGCCCAAGCAGTTGCCGCATGTGAAGCCGCCCCCACTGCTGCGCGTCCAGCACTCGCCGCCGCCGCCCACGCCGCACGTGCAGCAGGTCCAAGTGGTCCGATCACTGAATAGTGACAGCCGGATCGTGATGCCGTCAGCGCCGCCCACCGTCGGCCCAGCCCTCCCGGCTGTCTCCGGTCCCGTGACGACACCGCCCGCACCACCCGCGCCGCCGGTCGTGCTTCCGCTACCACCCGCACCGCCAGTCGTGCTTCCACCACCGCCTGCGCCACCTCCGCCACCTCCGCCGCCCCCACCGCCGAGGTTGCCACCTCCGCCGCCTCCCAAGCCGAAGAACTGGGTGCCGATTGAGACGCAGGAGGCGTCCTATCCAGATTCGTTGGGCAGCGACGTCTCCGCAGATGGGATTGAGACCGTTCCTAATGACAAAGTCGTCATCAGCTTTACTATCGACGAGACTGGACACTTCCGCAACGTCCGTGTGAAAGAAAGCAGCGGCAGTCCAGAACTGGACGAGCGCTATGTCGAGGCGATCAAGCGAGGGCATGGAGCATCAGCCATTCAGGATCACATCCCACGCGACCAGCCAGAGAGCATTTCCTTTAGCCTCAGTAAGTGACCGGACATACGGGTATCCGGAGCTTGTGCCCATCCGCCTCACGCATGGGCGGCAGGCTTTTCGTCTTTCCCTGTTCTCCCCCTTCAAGGCGAGGGTGGGGAGAAGATGAAAAATTTATGAAAAATATTCCCGAGATTTCGTACTTTTGCGGGAATTCCGTGATACAATACTGTAAATATGCCGTCCAGTATGGTTCTCCGGTTTAGTTGAAAGCCCCGCGCAAGCCCTCGGCAAAGTTGCCCAGTGTTCTTTTCGGAATCTGACGGGCGCGTTCCCTGATCCTTCCCCTGCTCCTCGCCCAAGATGGGTCACACAGAAGGAGTTCCCATATCTTACGGAACACGCCGCGTTGGGGAATTTCCGGATACGTCATTGATCTCTCGGCGTCTCAAGCGGGCCACATAGCGCCCGTCATCTTTCTCGTCCAATTCAGAAGGGGTATTATGTTTATGGGAAAAGCAACTTCCAAAATGCTCGCCGTCCGGCTTCTTGCAACCACGGCCGGCATGAGCATGGCGGCGGTCCTGCTCGGGATCTCCGCGCCGGCCGTCTACGCCGCTCAGGTGGGCGGCGTTCAGGGAACGGTCAAAGGGGAAAACGGTCAGGCGCTGCAAGGCGTACTGGTCCAACTCATCCCACAGGGAGGCGGCGAGGCCCTGAAGGCCCGTACCGGCCCCAACGGCTATTATAGCTTCGCAGGCGTCGAGCCAGGAACGTACACGCTCCAGACCAACCTCGTCACTTACTCTGCCTCTTCACAGAGCATCGTCATTACGCAGGATATCAACAGCACGATTGATTTCACGCTCGCCAAGAAAGAGGTTACCCGGACGAGTATCGGTGTCCGCATCGCGCCAACGAAGGTCCATGAGACTCAGACGACCCAGACGGTCACGGCGGAGGACGAGCGGCGGGAGAAGTCCCAGCCGAACAACCTGTACCAGTCCACGGGCCTGCTGAACTACAAACTCGGCGTCACGACGGACGCGGGCCAGTACCCGCATGTGCGCGGCTCGGACGGAAACCAGATCAACTGGTCCATTGACGGGATTGACCTGCGCGACCCGATCACCAACCAGTTCGCGACAAACCTGGTCACGGCGGGCATCAGCACCTCCAATGTCATCACGGGTGGCGCGGACGCTTCGTACGGCGGCTCGGCGGGCGCATACCTGAACCAGATCACCGCTGACGGGCGTACTATCTCCAAAGGCAAACCCTTCGGCGGGTTCACCGAGTATACCGCCGGGCCGGGCAGCAAGTGGAAGTATTCGGGCGCTAACGTGCAGATCGGCGGTCTGCTGCCGGGGAGCAAGTTTGACTACGCCTTCTCGTCCATCGTCTTCAAAACCCACTATGGCGACAACACGCAGCTTGGTACGCTGAACTCCTCGCACGACGAGGTCGGCAAGATCAACTACTACGCCAGCCCGAACGACACCATCACGACCCTGTTCGCCCACGGCGCGGAAAACTACGGAAGCTTCCAGACGGGGTCCAACTCGATCTTCTTTGACCCGGACAAGGTGTTAACTGATCCCACGACCGGGCGGCAGTACGTTTCCTCCCGTGATCTGGGGTCTGGCTTCAACGACCACAACGTCCAGACCTACAACCTGGACCACATCACCTACAAGCACAACTTCGCCACTGCGTCGTTCCTACAAGCCCGCGTGTATCAGCTGCACCAGGGCATTCCGAGCCACCAGGAAGGCACGGGTAACTTCTTCGACTTCGACCGCTCTAACGTCACCGGCGAGCAGCTTAACTACTACAACCAGCTCAACAAATCGAACATCCTGCAAGCAGGCCTGGAGTACAAAGACGCCAACGGCTCCTACCGCCGCCAGATCGTCAACGTCCTGCGCGGCGATCTGCTGAAGGCTACACCGAGCCGCTACAGCGACCGCATCTACAACGCGGCCCCACGCGATCTCGCCATCTACCTGACAGACCAGCTGCGCGCGGTTCAGGACAAACTGACCTTCAATTACGGGCTGCGTTTCCAGCAGACCACGTACAAGGGTGGCGACTCCAAGTTCGCGGACAGCATCGGCCAGCCGCTGCCTAAGCAATATACGACCGGCTCCACCGACCCGCGCCTGGGCCTGAACTACTCGCCCAGCCCGGACCTGACCTTCCGCACGTCCTACACGATCAACTCTCAGCACGCGGACGAGCGGCGCATCGAGCGGCTTGGGCCGGAGGACGTCGGAGTGATCGGGACGTCGCTCAATCCGAACCCGCTGCGGCAGTCCAAGGACGCACAGATCGCACAGGGCTTCAGCCATGTCAACCTGTCGCACTCCAAGGACTTTGACCTGGGCGTGGAGAAGGCGTTCAATGTCGTAGGCAGTCCGC
>JAYTRQ010000550.1:0-3783 GCA_043746125.1 Armatimonadota bacterium
AGGCCGCCGCCTATGACGATGCCCTGGTCCACTTCCGCGCGGCGGCCGTACTGCATCTGGAACTGCGGTCCTCGGACATCGTTTCCGACCTGTGCGGGATCTCCGGCGTCTGGAGCGTCCAGAACAAATACAGGCAGGCGGGCGAGGCGGCGGAGCAGGCGGTGTCCCTCAGCCGCGCCCTGAAAGCCCCCGAGGCCGAGGCGAACGCCCGCCTGGCCCGGTGCACCGTGGCGCAGGCTCTGGCCCGCTACGGCCCCGCCATCGAAGACGCGCGGGAGGCGGCGCGGCTCTTCCACGAAGCGAAGAACGCCATCGGCGAAGGGAACGCTTTGCAGCGTCTGGGCGAGAGCGAGCGTGTCGGGAGCAGCTTCGACGTCACTTCGGCCGACTTCGCGCGGGCTGCCGACCTGCTCCACGGAGCGCACGACGGCGATGACGAGGCCAGTGCGCTGACGGACTGGGCCGGGGCGTGCGCCGACGTCAGCCGCTACGATCAGGCGGTCTCGCTCTACCGGCGGGCGCTCGGCGTCGGGTCCACGAACCGCTTCGTGCAGGAGAATATCCTCAATGGCCTCGCCAACACCGAGTCGGACCTGGGCCAGTTCCCGCAGGCCCAGACTGACCTCACCCGGGCCCTCACCGCCGCGTGGGCCACCGGTTCGCCCGTTCTGGTGGGCCAGGTACTGACCAACGTCGCGTGGACCCTGGACCGGGCCGGGCAGCCGACAGAGGCGCTGCCCTTCTACCGGAAGGCACTGGCGATCCAGTCCGCGGCTGGGGACATCCGCGGTGCGGCCTACGCGCAGGGCGACCTGGGGGTCGCTTTCCAGCACCTCAGACAGTTTCGGCGGGCCGTCGCGCAGTACGACCGGGCGCTACCACTCATCCGGCGGACGCGCGAGCGGCGCCTGGAAGGGCGCATCCTGGACTGGCGCGGCTGGGCGCTGGCCTGCCAGGGCCGGACGGACGCCCTGGCGGACCTGTCGCGGGCGCTGGCGATCAACCGGGAGATCCAGGACCCCGACAGCGAGGGGCTGACCCTGGCGCACCTGATGTCGGCCAGCCAGGCGCACCCGCGCCTAGCCGTCTTCTACGGGAAGCAGGCCGTCAACGCCTATCAGCGCGTGCGGGGCGGTCTGCACGGACTGGATGCGTCGGCACAGAGGAGCTACGTCAAGTCCAACGAGGGGACCTACCGCACCCTGGCGAGCCTGCTGATCGGGCAGGGGCGTCTGCCCGAAGCGCAACAGGTGCTCGGCCTGCTCAAAGAGCAGGAATTGAACGACTTCCTGCGCGGAGCGGCGGGTGAGGGGGGTGCGGCGGGCCATTCCGATTACACGCCCGCCGAGCAGGCCGTGGATGCGCAGTATCTGAGGATCGCCGACCAGGTGACGGCCCTAGGGCGGCAGAAGCAGGCGTTGCTGGACAAGGACAAGCAGGCCGGGGGGGGCGGGCCACCCTTCACCCCCGCCGATCAAGCACGATTAGATGCGCTGACGGCCCAGCTCGCCGGGGCGACTCGTCATCTGCAATCCTTCCTCGCCCACCTGGCCGACGCCTTCGACGCGCCCTCCAAAGAGGACCGGCGGCTGCAAACGCGGCTGGCGGCCATCGGGGACGACGACGATCTTCAGGACACCCTGCGCCAACTGCACGCGCAGGGCCAGGACGCCGTCGTTCTGGAAACGCTGGTCGCGCCGGACCGCTACGCCGTCATCGTCACCACGGCCCAGAGCCAGAGAGTGGCGCAGTATCTCATCCCGGCCGAGGAACTGAACAAGAAAGTCGCGGCGTTTGCGTCCGCCCTGCGTGATCCTCGCGCCGACCCGCGCCCGCTGGCCCAAGACCTGTATAGGATACTGATCGGCCCGATCGAGAAAGATCTGGCCCAGTCCGGGGCGAAGACGCTGATGTGGTCGTTGGACGGGACCCTGCGCTACCTGCCTATGGCTGCTCTCTACGACGGCGAGCAGTACCTGGTCGAGCGCTACGACAACGAGGTCTTCACCCTGGGCCGGCGGAGCGGCTTCGGCGCGGACGAGCACGCGCAGTGGCAGGGCCTGGGCCTGGGCGTGTCCCTGCCGCACGCCGACTTCAACCCCCTGCCCGCCGTGCCGGCGGAGCTGCGCGGCGTCATCCAGGACGACGCCGCCCCCGGCGCGGGCGGCGTCGTGCCCGGCACCGTCCTGCTGGACCCGCAGTTCACCCAAGCCGCCATGACCCACGCCTTGCAACAGGGCCGTTACACCCTCGTCCACGTCGCCAGCCACTTCGCCCTGAAGCCCGGCGACTCCGACCACTCTTTCCTGCTGCTGGGCGACGGTGCCCACATGAGCCTGTCCGACGTCGCCGCCGACCACACCCTCTTCGCGGGTGTAGACCTGTTGTCCCTGTCTGCCTGTAACACGGCCCTGGGCGACGCGGGCGCGGACGGACGGGAGGTGGACAGCCTGGGCAGCATCGCGCAGAAGGATGGGGCCAAATCCGTGCTCGCCTCCCTGTGGCCTGTTGCCGATGCCAGCACCCGCCTGCTCATGGAGTGCTTCTACCGCACCCACCAGACCCAGCCCGGCGTCACCAAGGCCGGAGCCTTGCGCCAGGCGCAGCTCTCACTCCTGCGCGGCACAGCCTCCTGGGGTGTCACGCCCACGCGCGGTACGGCGTCCGTGTCCGACGCCCCCGCCGACACGGCCCTGCCGCCATTCGTGCCGGACCCGAAGGCGCCTTATGCCCACCCGTTCTACTGGGCGCCCTTTATTCTGATCGGCAACTGGCGCTAGCGACAAGGTAACGGGGGAGGAAGCCAAAGGCTTTCTCCCCCGCGCTGTTTTTGACGGCCGGTTTGGGCGCTACGGGGTGATCGTCAGATGGTACGGCGCGTCCACCACCTCCGGCGGCCAGGAAGTGGTTGAGCCATCATCGAAGTTGGCCAGGCAGTACATGGTGTGAACACCGGACTCATAGTCGTAGAGGTCGCCGCCCGGCCCCATGGTGCCGACGTAACTGCCATCCACGTAGCAGCGGACGTACAGGTTGGTCCCGTTGTCGAAGTGCAAGTTGCCCGTGCCCCGTGCCCCACCCCTCTTGGATTTGGCGGCGGACCGGGCCGAGACCGGATTGGCCTTCTTCTCGTCGTGCTTGATGTTGGGGTTGGCGCCCCGAGAGGCAGGGCGCTTGATGCCTCGGGACGTCCCCGCGCTGCCCTTCATCTTCATCGGCGACTGGGCGGAGACGGAGGGGGCCGTGCTGAGTAGGCTCACAGCGGCAAAGAGGGCCGCGACAAGGGCGGCGAGGGGCATCCGCCCCGACAACTGGTTTCTAAGCTTCATAGTGTTTCTCCTGAAAAATGGGGACTTCTCGCTAGAGAGGGAACGTTTCGGCGTATCTTGTTCTTGCTGTCGCTTGTTGTGTTCGCGTTCTCCTTTCTCGATGCGGGCCGGGCTGGCGCCCGCCTCTTCCTGACACCCATTCTGATTATGCCCTCACTGCTTCGGGCCGGCTGTGACGTTTCCGAGAGCCGGCCCGTGAAAAGCGTCACAGACCGCCGCCCGAAGCTGAAGACACACTTCCGGCGGAAGTCTTGGACCTGATAATTATCGTTCAGGTCCCTTCACCGCAGAAGGAGGGTGAGAAGGAGAGGCCGCAGCGCTAAGATAACATAAATCAAGTCTGCCTGTCAAGCCCCCGGATAAAAACGCCCGTCGCATTTCCAGCATTTTGCTCCTGTTTCTATGTCTGTACAGCCTTTCCACGTGCGGCCAAGCAACGGCGGGACGGCCTTCC
>JAYTRQ010000551.1:0-3774 GCA_043746125.1 Armatimonadota bacterium
GCGAAGGCAGACTTTGTGCCTTCGTTGCTGCGGTTTCAACCGCCGGTCTATGGTTTCTACACAGTCTCTAAGACTGACCCTATGAGCATCTCCATCTCAGACCGGCTTCCAACGCCTGATGCTGCTCCGGCGTGAGAGCCTGTGGCGGGACGATTTTGCGGACCTGGGAAGCGGTATGCCGGGCGTGTGGAATGATTGCCTTCTCAAGCGCAGTGAACAGAGCAACGGCTGGATCATCCATAGGACTACGCCTCCAAAGACCGGGTTGATGCCACACCGACCGGGTTGCATACGGACAGCGCGGGAACAGGAAGTGGTCACCCCTCGCGATAGACCGCCACCTGTGTCGGAGTCTCCCAAACGGAAACGTGGTCCAGGGTGGCGCGGTCAAAAGGCGTCCGTTTTAGCTCGTGGAAGACGTAGGCGGCAATGTTCTCGGCGGAGGGCGACAGGTCGTGGAAGTGGGAAAGATCGTTGAGGTAGGTGTGGTCCAATGTCTCTAAGACGGCGTAGAAGGCCTTCTTGACGTCCGTGAAGTCTACGAGCATCCCGAACTGGTCTATCTCGCGGCCCACATAGGCGACTTCGATGCGGTAGTTGTGGCCGTGCAGCGCCTCGCACGGCCCGTCGTAGCCGAACAGGCGGTGGGCGCAGGCGATGGTCTTTTCGACGCGGACTTCAAACATGGTTAAAGGTCTCTAAGATAGCGATTGCGCTCGTCCACCAGGATCATTTTTGGCTCGACCGGCGAGTCCGTCAGGGTGAATGCGGCCACGATGACGACGTCCCCGACGCGAATCTTGTGGGCGGCGGGGCCGTTCATGCAGATGACGCCGGAGCCGGGTTCGCCGGTGATGACGTAGGTTTCCAGGCGTTCCCCGTTCGTGGCATTCCAGACGTGAACAAGTTCGCCGGGCCACAGGTCAGCCCGCTCCATCAGGTCCTGGTCAATGGTGATGGAGCCGACGTAATTGACGTCGGCCTCGGTCACGGTGGCCCGGTGGATTTTGCTTTTGAGTAGCTGGCGCAGACGCATGGACGGTCAGCGCCTCCCACTTTTACTGGACGTGAGAGACGGGGCGGTTTTGACGCGCCGTGGCTGCCCCCCTGCCCCCAATAATGGGGGAGTCAGAGAGGAGTCGCGGCGGCGTCCGGCTCTCCCTCGGCTTTGCTCGGCCCCTCCGTGAGTGGTAGGGGCGGGGGGGGCCAGGTCGGGGATCGGCGACAGGCGGTTCTCCAAAATGCGGCGGCGCATAGAGACCAGGCCCCCTCCGAACAGTAGGAGCGTGCCGATCCAGATCAAATTAATCGCCGGTCGGGTCGTCACTTCCAGCTCAAACGCCTCATCGGGCGGGCCGCTGTCTTCGCGCAGGGTGAGGGCGGCGGTCTCATTCATGGCACCCGCGCCGGGATTGTTCTGATCCACGCTGCCCGCGTTCATGCCCGCGAAGCCGATCAAGGCTCCGCCGGGCAGCTTCAGTTCAGGCGACTTCGGATTCGGGTTGTTCTTGAAACGGATGAACTGCGGCTTGATGAGCGACGCAACGCCGTTATAGGTGACACGCACAACAGCACTGACGGGGAACCGATCGGGGATCTGGCCGGTCGCCCTCACCTGAGCCCCCATCGGGTTATCGAAGTGCAGGAACTCCAGCGTGTACACTTTGGGATGGATCGCGTCCCCGATGTTGATCTGCTTGACATCACCGAGCTTCATCTTGGGCTGGAAGACGGGCTTGTGGTAGAACTCGTCCGGGCCGTCTTTCAGGGCAAAGTACAGATCGGCCCCCGCGTGGTGGACAATGGCGGGGTGTCCGAAAATCTTCTTCTCGCCGCCCTCCACGGGACGCATGGCGAAGGGCAGGCGGGCAGTGAAGCGCTCCCGGCCGTCGCGCGAGGCGACGTCGAACAGCAGGGCGTTGTCCCGATCGTTTTGCCAGTCACCCGACTGGCCCTTGTAGAGCATCGTGTACGCGCCGTTCAGCACCCCGACGGGCCGGTGCTGGATCAGCAACACGTCGGGGTCCTTGCGGACGAACGTCACGAGGCAGACGATGCCGACTAAAAAGACGGCCGCGCCTAGGTGCGACAGCGTGCCGCCGAAGGTCCAGGGCGAGGCCGCCCGCGTCCCGTCCTTACGCGGGAACAGCCGACGCAGCAGGGTCAGGCTGGAGATGACGGCGAACACGGACGCCGTGAAGAGCAGCAACTGCGGGATCAGCTTGACCGGGGTGAGGCTCGTCCCCAGCATCTTACTCGCGACCACGAAGCCCAGCGCGGCCACGACCGACAGGGCGTAGCTCCACACCAGACGCCCGCCGTTCGGTCCGCCCTTTCCCCGCCAGGCCAGGTGCGGCCCGATGCCCATGCCCAGGGCCAGCAGGACGGCGATCGGGAACAGGGCCTTGTTGTGGTAGTCCTCGCGCACGGCCCCCTGGAAGTCGGTCACATGCAACTTGACGCCCAGGCCGGTCAGCAGGGGTGCAGACAGGCCCAAAGCCGCGATGAACCCGCATAGGGTCAGCACAACGACGGCCATCGTGTAGCCGAACTCACGGCTCGTCAGGTCCTCCGTCGTGGTCTCCGACTTCGCAATGGCCTTGGACCGCCACAGCAGCGCCCCTACCGAGACGGCAACGGCGGCAAGAAGCACACCGAGCAGGACATTGTTGGCCGCGCCGCCCAGCGTGGAGAACGAGTGGACGCTGAACTTGTCCAGGACACCGGTGCGGGTCAGGAACGTCTCGTAGAGCGCCCCGGAAAACGGCAGCAGGGCCAGCAGCAGGGTCGGCTTGCCGAAGCCGCCACGCACGCGCTGGATCTGGGCCGCGTGGAGGAAGCCCAACAGGCCCATCCAGGGCACGAACGGCCCGTTCTCCACGGGGTCCCATTCCCAGAAGCCGCCCCACCCCAGCATCTCATAGGCCCAGTAGCCGCCCATCATCATGGCGAGGCCCAGGACGGCAAACCCGAACAGGCCCCACGGCAGGGCGCGGCGCAGCCAGCCGTCCCACTCGCGCCAGAACAGCGCGGACAGGGCGAAGGCGAACGGCACGGCGAGGGCGGCGAAGCCTAAGAACAGCGTGGGCGGATGGATGACCATCCAGTAGTTCTCAAGATTGGGGTTGATGCCCAGCCCTTCGGCGGGCGTGACCTGGATGCCGAACTGATCGGTCGTCGGCCCAAACGGCGACCGGATGGTCACCATGCCGACTAAGAAGAGGAGCACGGTCCCATAGATGGGCATGACACGCCGCTCGGCCGCCCCAGACGTCCAGGCCAGCACGACGCCGAGTATGGAGATCCAGAAGCCCCACAGAAGGAATGAGCCTTCTTGCCCGGCCCAAAACGACGGGAAGTAGTACAGTGGGGCCATCGCGCGGGCTGAATGGTCGTACACGTACTGGACGTCAAACCGGTGCGTCACCAGCAGCGTCCCGAGCGTGGCGGACGCGGCCAACACGGACACGGCGGCTAGCACGAAGGCCGCTCGGCCCAGTCGCGCCCAGCCCGCCCCACCGTCCTTCGCGCCGCGCAGGGCGCAGGCTGTAAGGTACGCGGCGAGGGAGACGAGGAGTGCACCGAGCGCGGTCCAGATGGTGAGGGTTCCGAAAATTGGCATATTGGTCCGAACGATCCTATCCCGTCTCGCTTGAGGCTCGCCACCCAAGCACTGGCGCCCCGGAGGGTCCCTCGGAGGGAAGGGCTTCCGACTTAACCAGCAAGCGAGCACCGCGTATTGAGAGGCTGTGGCCTCTATTAATATTCTTGATC
>JAYTRQ010000552.1:0-3769 GCA_043746125.1 Armatimonadota bacterium
TGCGCCTGAAGCTCGGAAACGGCCGCTCCACCCGCGCCGGAGACGGCCTGATAGGTGGCGACCAGGACGCGCGTGATCCGATACTTGTCGTGCAGCGGCTTCAGCGCCAGCACCAGTTGTGCCGTGGAGCAGTTCGGGTTGGCGATGAGGCCTTGATGATCTCTCAGCGCCGCTGCGTTGACCTCGGGTACGACGAGCGGCACGTCAGGACGCATCCGAAAGTCGTCGCCATTATCGACCACGACCGCCCCTCGCGCGACGGCCTCCGGGCCGAACGTCACCGCTGCCCCCTTCTCGCCTTCCGTCCCAGCGAACAGGGCAATGTCTACGCCCTCAAAAGCCTGCGGCGTGGTGACGTGGACGCCGTACTCGCGACCATCCAGCGTCATCGTGCGCTCGCTGCGGGCCAGGACGCGAACCTCACATGCGGGAAAGCGCCGCTCGGCAAGGACGCGCAGCATTTCCTGCCCGACCGCGCCCGCGCCGACCACAGCAACTACATATTCTGTCATCGGCCTTCGTCTCCTACGTCTTTCTGGTCAGTCTCTCATCTCAAGTGGTCGGAGAGAGGGACCGTTCGCGCCCGGCAATCGCCTGTTCTACCTGGTCACACAGGTAATCCAGCAGCAGAGCCGTATCCGCCGCATCGGTCCCCGCGTGGAAGTGGGTGCCCTCCTGCGACATGTCATCGGTCATCAGGATGATTGGGATGCGGGCGGCCTCGTCTTCGGCCTTCAGCGCCGTCAGGAGTGAGAAGAGGTCCTCATCGGTGAGGCCCGTGTCTATCAGGATCAGGCCAGGCGCCTCCATGATGACGTAGGCGATAGCCTCGGTCGGAGTAGGCACGAGATGGACGTCAACGCCCTCCGCCTTCAGACTCGACGCCACCACCCTGAGGTCCTCGCAAAACTGCGTTCCAGGCAGGGAGACCGCGACGACCTTCTGGGCAGCTGGCCGCACGCGCAGGCCTGCTAGGATCGCGGCTTTCAGATCGGCCAGGGCGACCGGCTTGCACAGGAACGAAAAGGCACCCATCGCCAGATCGCCGCGCGACGGATCCCCCAGGACCGAGACGAGTACGACAGGGATCCGCGACGTCGTGCCGTCCACCTTGAGTGACCGAAGCGTTCTCAGCCCCTCCATGTCCGGCATCATCATGTCCAGCGTCACGGCCTCAGGCTTGTGCCAACGGACCTTCTGCAAGGCTTCTGCGCT
This sequence comes from Armatimonadota bacterium, assembly GCA_043746125.1. Classification (GTDB taxonomy): domain Bacteria; phylum Armatimonadota; class Armatimonadia; order Armatimonadales; family Capsulimonadaceae; genus JANXMY01. The sequence continues at coordinate 1,216 of JAYTRQ010000552.1, forward strand.
GTCAGCCGCCTCTAGTGTGCCGTAGCCGCGCCGGTGCAGGGCATGGCGGATGAGGCTACGGAGGTAGGCATCGTCGTCCACGATCAGCACCAAGCCTATGCCGCGCTCTGGGGGCACTATCGGCGGGCGGACGTCGCCGCCGGCCTCCAGATAGAGCGGCAGGGTGAAGTTGAAGCGGCTCCCCCGGCCCTCCTCGCTCTCGACCCAGATCACCCCGCCCAGCATCTCAAGAATCGTCTTGGCAATAACAAGACCTAGGCCGGTGCCGCCTGCCTCACGAGTGCTCGTATTGTCCGCCCGAAAGAACTTCTGGAAGAGCCGCTTCTGGTCTTCCGGCGAGATGCCGATGCCGCTGTCGGCAATGCAAGTCAGCAGACTGGCCTCGCCGGTCACTTCCAGACTGACCTTAATCCAGCCACCTTCTGGGGTATACTTGATGGCGTTGCTGACCAGGTTGCTCAGGATCTGCGTCACCTTATCGGCATCACCCCGGATCGGTGGAATCGTCTCCGGCAGGCTGGCATCTAGACTGATGCCCTTCTCATCGGCCGCGGCCTTCATCAGACGTAGGGTCTCGGAGACGATCCGGCCATAATCCACGGCCCTCTGCTGGATTTCAATGCTGCCGGACTCGATGCTAGAGATGTCCAGGATGTCGTTAATCAGGTTGGAGAGCCGCGTCGTGCTGCTCTGGATGATGCCTAGGAACTCGGCTTGCAGCTCGTTCGTCTCACCCGACGCCCCGGACAACAGCAGATCTGTGTACCCTTTGATGCTGGTGAGCGGCGTCCGCAATTCGTGAGAAACGACGGAAATAAAGTCCGTCTTCACCTTGTCCAGGTCGCGCTCACGCGTGACGTCCCTCAGCGCAACGATGCGCCCGATGGTCTCCCGCCCGTCTTCGCCCAGAACCGGCGCGGTATAAAACTGGAGTGCGCGGCCTTCGGGACCATCTAGCATGATGATCTCCTCGGCAACGCCACGCACCTCCCCAGTGTCGTCAGGTATCAGTCGGGCGAGGCAGCTGCTCAGGTGGACGAGGCGCCCCACGAGTTGGGGAGAGGCTTCCTCCGCCGTCTGATGTAGTAGGATTTCGGGTCGGCAGCCGATCAGATCGCCGAAGCGACGATTGATGAGTACAAAATGCCCCTCACGGTCCAGCATGGCGATGCCATCGTTTGCCGCGTTGAGGACGGCTTCAAAGCGGTGGTTCAGAGCAACAAGGACGCCATTCTGGTCACGGAATGCGGACTCACGCTGCGCGATGACGTCGACGACGTGGCTGAAGGCACGAGCTAAATCGTCGAACTCATCCTTCGACTTGACGACAGGCGAGGCACCGTAGTCGCCGCGCTCAATCCGCTCCGCCGTGCGCCGCAGGTGTCCGAGCTGTACCGCGATCGCACGTGTCAGCAGATGACCTATCAGCAGGGCAGGGATCAGGGCGAGCGCCATGCCGAGCGCATAAGACCACAGACCGATCCGGCCGCCCCCCAAGTAAATGAGGAGTAGCCCGGCCGCGACCAGGATAGCGGCCGGGATCAAGTACGCCAGCACGATCCGGCTTGCGATTTTACGGCCAAACGACATCGTTGTTCGAGCAGACGGCGGGCATCAGGGATGTTCAGAACGGATTTTTGACAGTTGACTTTTGACGTGCTTATGACAGCAACCCAAACAGGATACCCCAAAACCGAGTTAATCGTGGTCGTGCCGACCTATAACGAGGCGGATAACGTGGAGAAGATCGCCCGCGCCGTGCTGAAACAGCCGATGCAGGCGGATCTGTTGATCGTGGACGACAATTCGCCCGATGGTACGGGGGACCTTGCGGACGCACTCGCTCAGTCGCCTGAAGCCGGGGGCCGGGTCTATGTCCTGCACCGGCCAGGGAAGGAAGGTCTGGGCCGAGCTTATCTCGCCGGCTTCGCCTGGGCTTTGGAACGGGGCTATCAATCCGTGGTGGAAATGGACGCTGATCTGTCCCACGACCCTGCCTACCTGCAAAGCCTCGCCGAAGCCGGACTGGAGTCGGACGTCGTAATAGGCTCACGTTACCTGAACGGCATCTCAGTCATCAACTGGCCCCTGCGCCGCATTCTGTTATCGTTGGGGGCAAACTGGTACGTGCGAACGGTGACGCGGGTAAGCGTCAACGACTGCACCAGCGGCTATCGCCTCTATCAGCGGCGCGTTTTGGAAGCGATAGACCTGAGCAGTGTCCAATCCAACGGCTACTCATTCCAGGTGGAGATGACCTTTCGCGCCCAGATCGCCGGCTTTCGGATCAGCGAGGTGCCGATCATCTTTACCGAGCGGCGGGCGGGCCAGTCAAAACTATCCAAAGGCGTCGTATGGGAGTCCATCGTCATGCCCCTGCGCCTGCGCTGGCGCGAGCGGGCGCTGAAACAGGCAATGGGGAGGAAGTAGGGAAGAGTCTCAAGCCAACGCGCGACGCACAATGCCCTTACAAGAGATTTTCCAGGCCATATACGAGCTCGCCGTCATTCGCTGCCAGCATGGGCGCATGGCGCACGGCTAGGATGACGCCGGG
>JAYTRQ010000553.1:0-3768 GCA_043746125.1 Armatimonadota bacterium
TGGCCGGCGCGCGTGGCGACCGGGAAGACCGCCCCGAACAGGCCCAGGGTCATCAGGAAGACGAAGAAGGCGATGGCTAGCTCGACGAGCGTGAAACCCGCACGCGCAGGCGCGGCGCGTCGGCGGGGAGACGGCTTGAAAGACGGCTTGGCATTTGGCAAAAGCATGATAGCTTCATTGTCGGTGGGGCCGGGCGGTTTCCTTAGGGCGCAAGACTAATATCCGTGAAACCACTTGCCCCCGGCCTTATAGTCCGCCCCCGCCGACGCGGCGGAGACGTCACACGTCGGGGCGGCGCTGACCAGTCCGGGCGTGTAGTTGCCCCCGGACGGGCAGACCGGGACGGTGCGGATGTAGTTGACGCTGCTGCCCGCCCGCGTGAGCTGGTACGTCCCGTTCGGCCCGGCGACGGTGGTCGTGATGCCGTCCACGCTGAACTTCGCCGTTGAGTCCGGGGCCAGCTTGTTGTCCATGACGCACTGGAGCTTGGCGCTGTTGATCTGGTATAGGTTGGCGACGCACGCTTTGGATCGGCCCGTCTCGCGGGCGTTGAGGAAGCTGGGCACGGCGATTGCCAGCAGAATGCCGATGACCAGGATGACGATCATCATCTCGACCAGCGTGAAACCCCGACACCGCGCGCTGTGGCGGAAGAAGTGACGTGTCATTGGGAGACTCTTTCTCTCGTAAATAGGGTCTGGGGTCCGTTGTGGGCGGACAACAGGCGCGCGTCCTTCCGGGCCTGCGCGCAGCGCTGAAGCCCGTGTGTGGCCGCGTCGCAGACAAATAGGGAGAGGACATCGGAATAGGAAGTCTCGGCGCCCGCGTAGTCCCCTTGACTGTAGGCCAAGTCGGCGCGCGCCAGGCTACCGTTGCCGTAGTTCAGCGCCAGCAGGAGCAGGAACCTGTCGGCCTGGAGCTTGCCGTCGAAGACGCCGCGCAGCGAGTAGGAGCGCCAGACGCGCTCCGTCTCGGCCCTCAGAACTGGAGTGGATGGGCGGCGACCGCGTCCGTAGATGCGCGTGACCATCCCAACGAGCGACGTGTCATAGTGCCGGTCAAGGTAAACGTCCAGCCTGACCCTTTGCCCGTCGTCATCGGCGATCAGCGGCAGGTCGCAGAACCAGACTGGGCCGCCGGCCGGGTCGAGTATGCCGACGGGGACGCCGCGCACTGCCGCGTCGCGGATGATGCGGCGCAGTGGGTCTTCCGCCAACGCCTGTGGCGCGCTGATACCCTGCGTTGGGTAAAGAGACTGCACACGCGGATAGCGCCGCTTCAGGTCGTCCAAGTACCAGGAGTTGGCCCAGGAATGAGAGTATGGGTCGTAAATCCCACTGAGCAGGTCACGGCGGACGAGGACTACATCAGGGCGGACGCCTTGCACAATCTGCAAGTAGAGGATGACTGGAGCCGCCGTGTTGTCACCGTTCTCGATCAGAATGCCGTGTGGCGGGACCGAGGCCAGAAGGTTGCGCCCGTAGTCCTCGCAAGTCCAGTTCCCGCTGAGGCTCACGCCGCAATGTCCGATGGCCTGTAAGGGGACGAGCGCTAGTGTGCAGACCGCCCCGAGTGCCGCAAAGATCGGTCTCCTGCTCTGTTCCAGGCGCGGCTCCAGAGCGTGCCACAGGCCGAGCAGGCCGCGTCCGGCACACACGCCGACGACGATGTAACCTGGAATGAAATAGATATAGCCGTTGTAAATGGCGTAGTTGACGACAAAACCCAGGTCCGCGACGAATACCCAGGTCATCAGCAGGGCCAGAGGCCAGTCCGCGCGCTGCCGCCAGAACAGGCCCATCCCCAGGACCGCCGCCGCGACCAGAAGCCAGGAGAACTCCATGGGCAGGTTCTGACCCCATGCCACAAGACGGTCCAACACATAGGGTAGCTTCTGATGGAACATCAGCGGTGCGAACATGCGGCCAGTGACGTGATAATAGAACGAGTTGGGCGTCTCGGGGTCACCCCAGTTGTAGACCGGGTGGGTCCGCGCCCGCAGCGGCAGGTACAGATACGTCAGCAGCGGCAGCGCGCTCAGGGCGAGCGTCTTCGCCCATTCCATGCGGGCGGCGCCGTCCTTCCAGCGCCGCAGCGCGGGCGCGGACCAGAGCACGAAAGCGATGAAGCCCGGCAAAAACAGTGTGTTGGTCTGGTGCGAGGTCAGCGCGAACCCGTAGGCCAGTGCGAGGAGGCGCAGGTCCCCCGCCCGAAATCCCCGCGCCCGCCAGCGCGCGGCCAGGAAGAGCAGCAGGCAGGTAAAGAAGGCGGCCAGCGTGTAGGTCTCGGTGATAAGTGCCTGCTGCCAGAGCGTCGAGCTGAAGGCCAGCAGCCCCCCTGCCGTCAGGGCCAGAGGCCGGGGCAGGGCGGCGGCCCGCGCGAACCCGTAGCAACAGGCGACGGCCAGCGCCCCGAAAACGGCGCTCAGGACGTTCAGCCGCCAGACGAGGCTGCCCACGGGTAGCAGCAGCGTCCACGCCTTGCCAAGTAGGCAGTACAGTGGGTAGCCCGTGGGGTGGGGAACGCCCAGGGTCGCCACCACCGTCGCCATCTCGCCGCAGTCGCCCCAGTAGAGGGTTGGGCAGAGCGTCCGCAGGTACACGCCCAGGACGGCGGCGGCCAGCGCCAGCGCCAGCAAGGTGTCCAGATGTCGTCGGAGAAAAGAGTGGTTCATGCGGCCTCTCGCTTACACGGCGGAAATCTTGCACGGCAATAATGCCGGGATGACATCATTATCGGCAGATAACGGCGGGACTTGAGGGCGAGGGAGGCAAGAAGTGGGGAGGCACGAAAAAAGCGGGGGCGCAGATGCGCCCCCGCTAGGGAAAAGTGTCCGAGGCTTAGTTCGACAGGCCGTGGTAGAACTTCTCGCCGATGCCGTAGTTGGCTGTCGCGCCGGTCGTGCCGGCGGCCGTAGCGACGCCCGCCGCCGTAGCGCTGGTCGTGCAGTAGGGTGTCACCGACACGGTGCTGGGGTAGTAGGTGCCGGCGGACGGGCAGACCGGCGTGGCGCGGATGTAACCTGTCGGGCCGACGAGCTGGAAGGGGCCGGTCACGGCCGTTGTGGGCGTTGTGCCGTCGAACAAGAACGTGGCAGCCGAGTTGCCAGAGAGCTTGTTGTCCATAGCCGATTGCTGCTTGGCGCTGTCGATCTGCTTGAGGTTGCCGACGCACGACTTGGCGCGGGCCGACTCGCGGGCGGCCACGAAGTTCGGGATGGCGATCGCCAGCAGGATGCCGATGATCAGGACGACGATCATGATCTCGACCAGCGTGAAGCCGGTCTTCTGATTCTTGGGGCGGAAAAACTTCATACGAAACTCCTTTTTCGAGAACGGGCGGTGTTGATTCTGACTGCACTGTGGACAGTGGCCCCGCGCTTGCTTGTTGTTGCGGGCGCCCCATCCGGTGACACTTCTAGTATCGGGCCGGGCCATGCGCCTCATTAGGGCGCGGCGGCCCGAACTTATACCAGGATTTTGGGATGCCGGCGAATTCGGACCTAACCCCGGCGCGAGCGCCGACCCTTCCCTGTTAGGGAAGGGTGAGAAAATACCTCCAAGCTTCTTGGCAACGGGCCTTCCTCCCGTTTCATTCTGACCCTTCCCTAACAGGGACGGGGCGGCGCTCGCGCCGGGGTTAGGTCCGAATTCTCCGGCATCCTCAAATCCTGGTATAAGTCCGGGCCGCCGCGCCCTAATGAGGCGCACAGCCCGGCCCGATACTAGAAGTGTCACCGGATGGGGCGCTCGCAACAACAAGCAAGCG
>JAYTRQ010000554.1:0-3759 GCA_043746125.1 Armatimonadota bacterium
GACGATCCGTACCTGCGGGGCATGACGTTTGACAGCTACAGCAATCGGGCCTGGAACCCGGCTCTGGAACAGCGGGCGTTTAAGGCGTATCGGCCCCAGAGGGTCCCCCCAGCCCCCAATGATGGCCCCACTGGACCCGACGGGGGAGTTGGAAGGAAGACAATGGCGCGAGTGGTGCGGCTGGACGATGCTCTGGGCATCTTGTTCACGCCGCTGCACAGCGCGGCGGTTGTGCCCGAGGGCGGTCACACGCTGGAATGGGCGGGAGCGACGGCCGGGCCGCTGCGGACGCTGGCCAGTGACACGGACCCGTTGACGTACGAAGTTACGCCGGGCAAAGGCGATGCGCCGACGGGGCTGATGGATGCCGTCCCCACTCGCGCAGAGCGGGCGCGAGACCTGGCCGTGCCGCCGGACATTGACCGGCGCGTCTTGGCGACGGCGCGCGAGATCGGGCGCGGATTGACGACGCCGACCGAGAAGATTAACGCGACCGTGCGGTTCCTGCTCCGCAACAACCAGTACAGCCTGACAACGGATGCCGGGTCCGGGGAGCCGATCTCAAACTTTATCTTGCAACGTAAGTCGGCCCATTGCGAGTATTTTGCGTCCGCCGCCGTCATACTCTTACGGGAGATGGGCGTTCCCACTCGCTACGTCTCGGGCTATTTTGCCCACGAATCGGACGGCAAGGGCTGGACTTTGGTCCGGCAGCGCGACGCCCACGCCTGGGCGGAAAGCTGGGTGGATGGGGCTGGGTGGCTGACCGTGGACGCGACGCCCGGTAATGGCCGCCCGGATAAGCTGGCCGGAGCGATACCACTCTGGTGGCGAGCCTGGGAGGGCGCTCAGGACCTGTTGGGAGCGATCCGGCAATGGCTGGTGTCTTCAAGCTGGCTGGACAAGACCGGCGTCTTCCTGCTGCTGGTCCTAGGCCTATTGGTCCCCCAACTCTACCGCTGGTGGCAGCGGCGGCGATTGGCCGCACAGGGCTTCCGCTACACGCGGCCGGATGCCGCCCTGGCGGCCCTAGCCGTCCGCTTTGAGGCTTTGCTGGCGCGGCGCGGCCTGCCCTGCCCGGAAGGGCGGACGTGGCGGGAGCATCTGCGCTTTATCGCTGACCGGGAGGTCCTGCCGATGCCCCTGATGGAGTCATTCGTGCGGGACTACGGCCGGGCGCGATTTGGGCATGAGTTGGCTCAAGAGGAGATCGCGCGTCTCGACGAAGAGCTGCGTGCGTTGGAACGGGAACGAGAAAGGGAACGAGTATGATCGCCGCATTCACGGACACGACCGAGAAGATCGAAGCCAACCTGGCATCCGTCATCCGGGGCAAGCCCGAGGCCATTCGTCTGCTGCTGATTTCGCTGCTGGCGAGGGGACACACGCTGCTAGAAGACGTGCCCGGCACGGGCAAGACGACGCTCGCAAAGTCGCTGGCCCGCTCGATGGACGGCGTCTTTCGGCGCATCCAGTTCACGCCCGATCTGCTGCCCGCCGACATCACGGGCAGCAGTTTCTATAACCCAGGCGACGGGTCGTTCACGTTCCGGGAGGGGCCGGTCTTTGCCAACGTCGTGCTGGCCGACGAGATCAACCGGACGTCGCCGCGCACGCAGTCGGCCCTGCTGGAAGTGATGAGCGAGGGACAGGTGACCGTGGACGGCAAGCGGCGGGACCTCCCCCACCCGTTCTTCGTGGTCGCCACGCAGAACCCGACGGACTTCCACGGCACGTATCCCCTACCCGAAGCCCAACTGGACCGCTTTGCCGTGCGGGTCACGCTCGGCTACCCGGACCTGCCACACGAGATGGAGATTCTGTACGGCCAGAGCCAGCACCATCCGTTCGACAGCCTCCTGCCGGTTATCTCCTGCGAGGACGTTCTGCGACTGCAAGAGCAGGTCCGGGGGGTGCGTGTGGACCGCGCCCTGGCCGAGTATATCCTGCGCTTGGTTGACTGGACCCGGAACGACCCACGCATCCGCCTGGCCGTCTCGCCGCGCGGGTCGCTGACCCTGTTCCGCACCGCCCAGGCCCGCGCCCTGACCGAAGGCCGCGACTACGTGCTGCCCGATGACGTCCGCTTCCTGGCCGGCCCGGTCCTGGCCCATCGCATGATGCTGGACACTAAAACCAAATATGGCGGCCTGTCCGGGGTCCAGATGGTTGAAGAAGCTTTGGACAAGATCCCCGTCCCGCGCTGAGGGTCCTGTACTGCTCACTGATGTTACGCGAGAGCCTCCGCCGGGCATTGAAGACCGGGCATTGAAGACCGGCAGAGGCCCTGCGTAGCATCAGTTGCTCATCTTCGCCCTCCATATTCGCAGACAAGCTTTGTTCGGGTGACATCTCCCTCGCGAAGCGGTCCGGGTGGGTTCCCGCCGAAACTGGGGATAACAGGCTGGAGGCAGATTTAGATGCAGGCACTCGAAGAACTACAGGGCCATCTGGCCGAGGTCAAGGCGCTGGCCGAAGCGGCGGCGGTGCTGTCCTGGGACCAGCAGACCTACATGCCGCCGGGCGGCGCAGAGGCGCGGGCGAGCCAGCTCACGGCCCTGAGCCGGATCGTCCATCAGAAAATGACCGGGGCGGAGACGAGCCGCCTGCTGGACCGGGCGGAGCGCGAGGCGGACGGCGCGGACCCCGACTCGGACGAGGCGGCCTACATGCGGGTTGCCCGGCGCGACTTCGAGCAGGCGACCAAGATCCCCGAGTCGCTGGTGGCCGAGATGACGCGCGTCACGACCTTGGCGCACGAGGCCTGGGCGCAGGCACGAGCCGCGAGCGACTGGAACGCCTTCGCACCCTGGCTAAGTCAGATATTGGACCTAACGCGGCAGCAGGCCGACCACCTCGGGCACGGCGGCGAGCGCTACGACGCCCTGCTGGACCAGTACGAGCCGGGCATGACGACGGCCCAGGTGCGGGCGATGTTCGAGGCGATCAAGCCGGACTCGGTCGCCCTGGTGCAGGCCATCGCCGCCAAAGGGCCGGACGCCATAGACGACTCGGTCCTGATGCGCGACTTCGACGAGGAGAGACAGCGGCAGTTCGGGGAGAAGGTCATCGGCCGGCTCGGCTTCGACTGGAACCGAGGCCGTCAGGACAGGGCCGTCCACCCGTTCTGCACGTCCTTCGGGATCAGCGACGTCCGCATCACGACACGCTTTGATCGGAACTTCCTGCCGGCCGCCCTGTTCGGCTCGATCCATGAGACGGGCCACGCGCTTTATGAGCAGGGGATTGGGGAGCGCTACGCGGGGAACATTATGGCGGACGGGACGTCGCTGGGCTTCCACGAGAGCCAGTCGCGCCTGTGGGAGAACCTGGTGGGCCGGTCACGAGCGTTCTGGGAGTGCTTCTACCCGGATCTGCGCGAGACCTTCCCCGAAGTGCTGGCGGGCGTGGACGTGGACACCTTCTACCGAGCTATCAACAAAGTCGCCCCGTCGCTGATCCGCGTGGAGGCGGACGAGGTGACCTACAATCTGCATATCCTCCTGCGTTTCGAGATGGAGCAGGCCCTGCTATCGGGGGAGGTCTCGGTGTCAGACGCGCCCGCCACCTGGAACGCCAAAACCGAGCAGTATCTGGGCCTGACACCGCCCGACGACGCGCAAGGCATTTTACAGGACGTCCACTGGTCCGGCGGCATGATCGGCTACTTCCCCACTTACTCGGTGGGCAACCTGCTGGCCGTGCAGCTTTATGACAAAGCCGACGCCGATCTCGGCAGACGCCTGTCCGAGCAGATCG
>JAYTRQ010000555.1:0-3753 GCA_043746125.1 Armatimonadota bacterium
GTGCCTGCCAGGATTCCACCAGGGCGCATCAGGAGCCGGAATGGCATCCACTGGCGGGTGCAGGACGGCGGGACGCTGGTTCATGTCCCAGCGCGGCGGTAGGGCGACCCCGCAGAACTCACCCATCCGCCCGAAGGCGTGCATGGCTCCGACGTGCATCTCGGGGTACACAGAGCGGAACAGGTCGCCGAGGAGCAGGGCATGGGAGTGCCGGCGGGCCAGACGCTCCCGGTCGAGGTGGACGCACGGACGACGCAGATCGCGGGCCAGGTAGTCCCCGAGCCGGTGAAACACCTCCCGGTCGTAGGGGCGCGGCCGGGCGAAGGTGACGACCACAGAGGAGCCGTCGGCGCGGCGTCCTGCGCGGCCCGCGCGCTGGAGGTAGTTTGCCTTGCCTGGCGGGACGTTGCCCATGAGGACGGCATTCAGGCCGCCGATGTCAATGCCAAGTTCCAAGGTCGTGGTGCTGCTTAGGACGTTGCGAATGCCCCTCTTGAACAGATCCTGGAGCCGGCGGTTCTCTGAGGCCGAGAGTTGGGCGCTATGTTCCTCGGCCCAAAGACCAACGGAGAAAACAGAAGATCCGGCATACTCCCGGCGGAGCCTCCCGTAGCGGGCGTCCTGATCCAGAAGAGCCGTGTCCACGGGGGCGAGATCATTGCAGCCAGTTTCCGGGGCGCACCCGAACACCGACCGGGGCCACAGGTGTCCAGTTTTTCCACTCCGATACAGGACGGCGGGGCGTCTCAGGGCGAGGTCGGTGAAGCGCAGGCGGATCGCCGGGACGGGGCCGTCGTCGGACTGACGCACGTCGGCCTCCAGCCACGGGAGTGCTTTCCTCGCAGCTTCGGCGTGGAGTTGGCGGAACGCCGCACGGAGGACGCCCTCGGCGTGCCGATCAGAGTCTGCGGGTGACAGGCCGCAGGAGGCGAGGACGGCTGCCACGAACATGCGCCGCCGCTGCTTTGTTGTTTTCCCGACGAAACGGGCTAGGCCACTCCTTCCGCCGCCACGGACGCGGTCCTCGGCGCACCAGGACCCGATGCGGCGACCGCCCATCTGGTACTCGGCGTCGTTGTCATCGGAGCCTAGCGTGACAGCCGCGTCCATGCGGAGCGTATCGCAGAGGGACGCGATCAGATCAGTCCAACAGGTACGCATGGCGTCCCGTGAGGCCACCGTGGGCAGGCCGGCCAGCGCGTCCGACGGCATCCCGAACGTCTCCTCCAGGCCAGGATACGCCACTTCCACGAGGCCGAGTGTTTCCAAAGACACCTGCCGCCGCGCAGGGCTGGCGAGTTCCCGTCCGATGTACTGAATTGTTTGCTCCCGAACGATCTGCCCGTTCTTTTCCCAGGCCCGCTGGGACCATCCCGCAACGTCATGAGTTTGGGCAAAATCCGGGTCTTCGACTTCATCTAATTCGTCCCGGCCCATGAGCCGCCGCCCCCAGTCTGCCAGCGACCCACCAGCGCGCAGGCCGACGACTTGTGCGTGTTTCTGATTTCGCTCGTCTTGGTAGATTTGGAGGACATCCGGAGCCGACTCCTCGGCGATTAAACCGACCAGTTCGGACAGGCGGTTCTCCAGCACAGTGAGTAGTGCAGGTCTTGCGAGTGGGGTTCCCTGGATGCATCGTGTCAGGGCAGCGCGGACTAACTGTATCTCGTGCTGACGCGTCAACCGGGGGCCGAGGCGGGCCGCCTCGCGGCGGCTATCACTGAAGACCAGCAGGCGGCGTCCCCGAGCGGGCAACCACAGGTTGTCGGCAGCGGGAAGAGGGGGGACTTCGGTAAGTATCGTCTCGGCCAGGATGGACAAGGTCAGGGACGACGAGGCGATGAAGGGGACATATCCGGGGACCTGGCTTTGGTCCGGTGTACCCTCCTCTTCCTGGCCGTCTTCGCAGTGGGGGCAAGTCGTGAAGACGCGGAGGGTAAGGCCGCTCCCACCAACCCCCGTCACCTTGCCCGTATCGGGGTCGATCACCCTTGTCGTGCCCGTTGCCGCCGGATGCCGCGTCAGGAATATCAGCCTTTTCGGTTGGGCGAACATGCCGGCAGGGCGGAGGGTGCCTCCCGCTGGCTTCTGCTCACCGGCGAGGCCCCACTCGCCACAGTTGCTGCACCGGTACAGGGAGAGGGTCGCTTTCGCGCAGTAGGGACAACGCTCGGGTGAGCCGGGTGAGACACAGCCATAGCCCGCCAACCTTCTTTCTGATGGACCCGTGCATGCTTCGTTGAGGCAAACCACCAGCCCTTCCGACGGTCGCGCGAGCAAGTGAAGGCGGTGGGGGATCAGGGGATAATCTCCGGCCTCCGCGCGGGCCACGGCACCCAGTTGGAGGAGGGTAAGGGTTGCTTTGTCGCCGTCAGGGGCATCGCCCCAGAGGGTTGACGCCAGGGAGCGAAGAGACATCCCGGTCTTGCGGTTATCCCAGAGAATGTTTTCCAACTGGTGTATGAGTGGCGACGCCCCGAGGGCGGCACGAAGGAAAGCCGCCGGTACGTCTGGTGAAGCGTCCTGCGCGGCTCTGATGGCTTCCCGGCCGACGAGGCAGCCGACGGCCGAGGCCAGGTAATCTACCATGCCTGAGTCCTTCCTTAGAGCCGGCTGGTCACCTTTTTGGAGCATGGTCGGCCCGGTGAGGAGATTCCCTTCTGCTAGGTCGGCTGAAGTTGTGGCCTGAGACGGGGGTACTGCCGGGGATAACACCGCCCGCTGACGTTCGCCCTGGATGACGTGGACGTTTGCCGTTGCCTTGGTGAACAGGGTGGCGGCGAACTTGGCTAGTTCGTCCTTGGCCCCCGTTCCCAATGTCGCGGAGGTCGCGACGTGCAGGATCTGCTCGGGCCGCCGCCCGCAACGGTCAAGGAGACGGCGGAACAGCAGCGTCACTTCGGCCGCTAGGGTTCCCGCGTACAGGTGCGCTTCATCGAGGATGATGGTCCGCAGCGCTGGTCCGAAGAACACGGCGTCTTGGGGACGACAGAGCATGTACTCCAGCATGGAGTAGTTGGTGACCAGGATGTCCGGCTGCGGGCCACGATCCTGCATGGTGATTTTGATCCTCTGTCCGGTGCGCGTTTCAAGCCCCCGCGCCTCCTGCCGGGTCCGCATCCGACACGCGTCCCATGGCACCGTGTTCTCTTCGCGGGCTTTTCTGGCGTCCTCCGGCGTCTCTCCGATGAAGTGGAACAGAGTTAATGGGTCTTTCCTTTGCGCCCTCTGCGCGTGGAGCCAGCCATAGATCCGGTCGACCTGATCGTTCACGAGCGCATTCATCGGGTACAGAATGAGGCACTTGACCCCGCCCTTCTTCCAGTCCGGCCCGGCGGCGTCTTGCGCCTGGGCCAGATCGTTCAGAAGTGGCAGCAGGAAACTCTCCGTCTTGCCCGCCCCGGTGCCGGCTGTCACGACAAGTGCGGGCCTGCTGCCGTCCGGCGTGGGCTGCTGGGCGAGCCGGATCGCCTCGCGCTGGTGCGTGTAAAGGGGACGATGCCGTGGGACGCGCTCCGGCTTATCCAGATGGGCGCAAAGAGAGGCATCAAACAGCCCAGCCGCCACAAGTTCGTCCAATGTGCGCGGCTTGTCCTGAGCGATCTGGGCAGGGAAAGCGCCTTCGATCCAAGGCTCCGCGACCAAGCCGCCCGCCCCCGGGTGCCCGCCCCAGACGGACCGACACACGGCGGTGAGGGGCGGGTCGCGGACGTAGTTGCTGTCGAGGGTGAAGTCAACAAGGCGCTGGCGGAC
>JAYTRQ010000556.1:0-3740 GCA_043746125.1 Armatimonadota bacterium
CCGCCACCAACGTAGGCTCCTGGGGGCGAGCCAGTGAAGTGAACCCCTCCGTCCATACTACTGGGTCGAGTCAACTCGTACGGGTACACCACCCGAACGGAGAAGATTATGGCTACCAAGTCCCCGCACACGTTCACGCACGAGATGAACAGGCTCGCTTAGGCTCGCCTGAGCTTCGCGGTCGGGGTATCGCCCCTGGAGGTTGCCTCCCCGACCTTGACGGTCTGCGGCTGAGACCGCAGACCTATTCACAGCAAGCTGCGAGGAATGTACCCGTGACGATCCAGTGGGGATCAGGTCAAGAGCCAGACCGAGCGGCAGACGTACACGCTCCCGCTCCCGCTGCCGGTCGTCAAGGGCCGGGCGTGTGTCCTCAGCCTGGGCGTCAACGCCTACGAAGACCCGCGCTGGAACCTGCAATTCGCGGCCAACGACGCCCACCGCCTCCAAAGTACGCTGCTGCCCAATCTGGACAAGACCAGACAGTTCGCGCAGGTGATCGGCATTCTGCTGGTTTCTGATCATCCCAATGTTAACGGCCAGCAAAGCGTGGTCATCGGCGGGGCGACCAAAGCCGCGTTTCATGCCGTGCTCGATTTGCTGGCCGGCAAGGCCATTGACCCGGCCCTCCGAAAGACAATTCCCAACACCGAGTTGATCCAGAAGGCGAGGCCGGAAGATTTGGTGCTGATCACGTTTTCCTGCCACGGCGCGGCGGACGCGGGGGGCGGGGACTTTTACGTATTCCCCTATGACATCGGAGCACACCAGGGAGGCGGACTGGCGGAGGACCTTAAACAACACGCCCTGAGCAGCCGGGAGCTGTCGCTGTGGTTGCGTGACGTGGACGCCGGGGCGATGGCGATGATCGTGGATACCTGCCACTCGGCAGCGTCGGTGGACGCGGGCGGATTCAAGCCCAGCCCGATGGGCAGCTGGGGCCTGGGGCAACTGGCTTACGACAAGGGCCTGCAAATCCTGACGGCCGGCCAGGCGGACAGTGTGGCCCTGGAGAGCGACAAACTCCAGCAGGGCTTGCTCACATACGCGCTCGTGGAGGACGGACTGGACGCGGGCCAGGCGGATGTCGAGCCGAAAGATGGCACGATCTCGCTGACCAAATGGCTGCGCTACGGCATGATCCGCGTGTCGCACCTCTATGAAGAAGTGCAGAAAGGGTAGGTGTAGACGTTCGGTCGGGACGTCCTGCGGGGAACGAAGTTGGTGGAGACGGGTGCAATGGAAGACGCCGCGCCGCCCGTGCAGCGGCCGTCGCTATTTGACTTCAACAAGCAGAAGCGTGAACTCCTGCTCGTCCCAGACCTCCCCGCACCCCGGAACTAAGGCGACGGAGACACAGGCGAAGCCAGGGTAAAGGCGAGCGGCTGAAAGCCTCCCCCCTCCCGCAGAAGGATAAGAGTCACGGGGCCGGCTCCCCCCGCCGCCTGATACTTGCCCAGTGCGCGGCGGGCGGCGGGCGAGAACAGGCAACCGGACCCGGCATCCACGCCGTCCTGCCGCCAGAGCAGTATCTGGTCCGGCGCGTACAGGCGCAGCGAGAGAGGGCTGCGTCCTTCTGTGGGAATGGGCCAGGAGATCACGAACGTCCGTGGGTCCATCGGGACCGGCAGGATCCGGGGCACGTTAGGGCCACGTGCTCGGCCTAGAATCGGCACATACACGCCGGAAGGGGAGACGCCGCCGGACGGAATCGGCCAGTCCTGCCACACGCCGTCGGGGTTTTCCACGAGGAAAGGGCTGCCGGTCAGGCGCATCTGTAAGCGGCTGTGCGGGCCGCACCGCACGGTGTCGCCCAGCGAGAACGGTTGCGGACGGCCCTGCCGCAATGGGCTGGGGGGTTTGTTCGGCGGGCACCACTGCGCCGCACCCGACAGGACCAGCGCCTGGTTCGGTGTCAGGCGGGCGGGGGCGGGCCGGGCGGGGGCAGGATGGGCCGGGCTAACGGGGAGCAGCGCCGCTGCCAGGACAGCCGCACACAAACGGGCTTTGTTAAGACTTTTCATGCCGATCCAGTTCCTCCTTCGGCTCAAACAGCAGATTCCCCAGTCGCCAGAAGCGGGGGCGGGAAAGCGCCTCGATCTGGCGGTGCGCGACCGGGTGCAGGAGCAGCGCGAAGACGACCAGCAGGAAGTCGTCCCACAGCAGACGTGTCCACCGGACCAGCCCCACTCCCAGGACAACCGCCAGGGCGACCATCAGCAGTACTGAGACGACTTGCAGTCGCTCCACGGCCAGCGGGCGCTCCCATTTCCGGGCCACATAAAGGCGCAGAAGAGTGAGGCCGGCGAGGATCGGCACGGAGAACAGCAGATCCAGCGCCAACTGGCCGATCGGGGTCGGCGCGTACAGCGGCAGCCGACTGAGGGTGTAAGTCGCGCAGGCGTGGAGGTACACGCCCGGCACCAGACGGCCGAACAGCAGGAACACGTCGGTCCCGTCCCCCGCCCGCGCGTCGCCGATCAGGACCACTTTGCCGCACAGGGGGCCGTCGCGCGGCCCGCATGGGCCGGGCCTCGCCGTCTGGGGAGCGCTCGTCTCCGGTATCCGGGCCACTCGGCCCGACGGCGTGTTCTCCCCCTGCGCTATCAGGGGGCGGAGCTGGCTATAATCCACCAGGAACTTCTGGGCCAGAAGGGCACGACCGAGAGTCGTGGCCGGGTCCACCGGCTCGTCCTCCCCCACCCGTTCAGCCATCCAGCGCGGCCAGGGCAGGCGCGCCGGGGTTCGGGACGCGACATACGGGAAGAGGCAGGATGCCAGGGTCGGCAGCGGCCGATCCGCGCCGTGCGCCGTAGTGGACGCGAAGTAATAGCGCAGGTCGCCAGGCGGGCCGGCCAGCGAGGCAGCGAGCGGCCGGTATTCGCCGCCTCCTAACCAGGACTGTGACGGCTGCTGGAGGCTGCGCTTGACCCCGAGGAAGATCGGTATGGGCTGCCGCCGACAGAAGTTGAAAAAGAACGGATCGCCGGAGTCCACATAGCCCGAGGCACTGTCACCGGGGTCCGGCGAGAAGTCCACGTCTATGCCGACGGCGGCGGGCCGCTGCGAGACGACCGCCATAATCAGGCTCCGGAGCCGATCGCGGGGTGTCTCGGTCTGTCCGGTGCGGCTGGCCGGGTTCGGCTGGGGGCGCAGGTCGGCCAGGTTGACCACTCGGACCGCGTCTTCCGGGGCCGACGAAGCCGCCAGGCGCTGCTGGATCAGGTTGTAGGAAGACAGGGCCATCTGATTCCCTGGCTCGGTGCTGCTGAACCACGTCTTGATCCCGATGAGCAGAAAAGTGCAGGCGAGGCCGATGACGAGGTCCCGCCAGGCCTCGCGGCGATGCAGCGAAGGCGGGCTGGGAGCGGGGTGAGGGCGAGTGTCCTGAGTCGTGGGCGGGATGGACTCGGCAGGCGGCGGGGAGTTACGTGGCGGGGATTTTAGGGGACGGTGATTGTGAGAGGGATGGCGCCGTCTCTCCCGCGAACGCTTCATAAGCCGCTACTTCTCCTCCTCTTTCTCGGCCGGCCCCATACGCACAGCGACCTTGTGCCACATTTGCCGGTTCAGGAACACGTCAATTCGTCATAGGAACACGCCGCTTAGGAAGCAGTATCATATTACCCCGAGAATCCACGGAATCCCCTACTCGGCATAACAACAGTGTCAAGCTTTGGAATGCGGCAACGGGGCAACGGCTCAAGACACTTATCAAGGCACGACAAGAGGATGTAATC
>JAYTRQ010000557.1:0-3737 GCA_043746125.1 Armatimonadota bacterium
GAACGGAATTCGGCCACTTTGCTGGCGTTGTTTGTCGCCAGCATCAAACGGGGCACAGCCATCAAACCAGCCCTTCCAGGGCCTCGCGCTGCTTCGCCAGCATCTGACGGATGCCGCCGTGGGCCAGGTCCAGCAGGCGGTTCAGTCGGTCCCGATCGAAGGGCGCTCCCTCTGCCGTGCCCTGGACTTCGATAAAGCGACCCGTATCGGTCATCACGACGTTCATGTCTACGGACGCCTGCGAATCTTCCACGTAGGCAAGATCCAGCCGCTCTTCGCCGCGCACGACGCCGACGGAGACGGCTGCCACCCACTCGGTGAACGGCAGGGTCTTGACGTAGCCCTTGCCCCGCATCCAGTCCAGCGCCTCCACGAGCGCGACGAAAGCACCCGAAATGGCGGCCGTTCGCGTCCCACCATCGGCCTGAAGCACGTCACAGTCCAGGCTAATGGTACGTTCGCCGAGCGCTTCCATCTCAACGACGGAGCGCAGGGACCGCCCGACCAGGCGCTGGATCTCCACGGTGCGACCGTTGGGCTTGCCCGTGTCGCGCTGATTGCGGGTGTGCGTCGAGCGGGGCAGCATGGCGTACTCGGCCGTCACCCAGCCCTTGCCCTGTCCCTTGAGGAACGGTGGCACTTTGTCCTCCACGCTGGCGGTGCAGTGGACCTTGGTCTCGCCAACCTGGACGAGACACGAGCCTTCGGCATAGCGGGCAAAGCCGCGTGTAAGGGTGATGGGCCGGTATTCGCCTAAAGCGCGGCCGTCTTCGCGGGGCATAGGGTACCTCTGGATGGGAGTTATTCGCGGCATTATACCCGAAGTGCGGCAGGGGTCAAGCGTTCATAAGTCAAGCGTTCATAAGAGCCTCCATGCCATGAATGGCACGGCTAGCCGGCTCTCAGCCAAGAAGTACCGCTTCGCGGCACTAAGAGCGCCCGGATTTGACCCCCGCGAAGCGGGGGTTTCTGGCGTCCGCGCCGGTTAGCCGTGCGTTTCAACGCATGGTTTCAAATTATGCAACAACACCTAGCATAACACTAAACACATCGTCGCTGTTGCCGCCTTGGTCAAGGATGCGCAAGGCTGCGTCTTGATGATCCGCAGCCCGCATAAGGATTGGGAGTTTCCCGGCGGACAGGTTGAGGAGGGGGAAGACCTCGTCACGGCTTTACAGCGCGAAGTGCTGGAAGAGACCGGCATAACCGTGATTGTAGGCCGCTTAGCTGGCGTCTACTCAAACGTTAAATCGCACATCGTCATGTTCGACTTCTTGTGTGAGCCACTCTCAGGCAAGATCACAACCAGTTCGGAGAGCCTGGAAGTAGAGTGGGTGGAGAGGCACGAGGTCTTGGGGCGGATCATACGGCCTGTCATCCGTGACCGGATGCGTGACATGCTGGAGTTCATGGGCGAAGTGGTTTATCGCGCCTATGAGTTTGATGCAGACAAAGTGTACACGGACTACGTCATACACTTAGAGAGAACGCTCTGACGAGGTCGAATCGCTACAGCGAAAAGCGGGAGACGGGGGGGACAGGTTCACCTAGCAGGGCGGAGGCGTAGTGCCGGAACTCGTCGGGATCACCCGTGGCGGCGAACGTCACGGTGGAGGGGACGGCAAGGTCGAGTTTGGGCAGAAGCGGCAGGGCGCAGCGCACGGTCTCTTCAGAAGGGTCTACAAACTGGGGCCGGAAGTTCGTATCGCCAAGCCTCCGCACAGCCCGCTGCAACGCAGGAAGCAGAAATGGGAAGTGGGTGCAGCCAAAGATAATGACCTCTACGCCTGCCTCGCGCATCGGACGTAGAGCCTCGCAGGCCGCGTCTTCGGCCTCCGGCGTTTCAGCCCGACCGGACTCGACCAGCGGCACGAACAGAGGGCAACCCTCCTCCGTCACGGGGCGGCGCGCGTCAAGGACGTGGATGGCGTGCGTGAATGCCAGGCTGTGGGCCGTCGCATTCGTCGAAATGACGCCGATAGGGCCGGTGAAAGTCTCCACGGCGGCCCGTGCGCCCGGCTCAATCGTGCCCAAGATGGGAATTTGGGGGTAGCGCTCGTGGGCGGCTTCCAGGCCCGCCACGGTCGAGGTCCCGCTCGCCATCAGGACGATCTGGACGCCGGCACGGACGAGGTGGTCCGTCAGGCGCAGGGCCAGATCACGGACGACCGGGATGGACTTGTCTCCATAAGGAACGTTCGCCGTGTCCGCCAGGTACAGCACGGACGCGCCGGGAGCCTGACGCCGGACTTCGCGCAGTACAGTCAGCCCGCCCAGGCCCGAGTCGAGGATACCGATGGTCGGGGCCGCCGTCATGTCTTGGCGGTCCCAGCCCGGACGACGTCTCTCGGCCCGGTCAGCGTCCCCTGTTCGCCGAACGAGGTCATCGGCTTGCCCTGGACCTCGATCTGGTACTGGTTGATGTCGGGGAACTGGCCGAGCGTACGAGAGA
The DNA here is from genome assembly GCA_043746125.1 of Armatimonadota bacterium. Classification (GTDB taxonomy): domain Bacteria; phylum Armatimonadota; class Armatimonadia; order Armatimonadales; family Capsulimonadaceae; genus JANXMY01. Next base: position 2,453 of record JAYTRQ010000557.1, read on the forward strand.
TCGAGGCCAACGCATCGCTCTGCTTGCCCTCGCCGCCGGTCTCGTTGACGGGGCTTTGCGAGAAGTCTACGGTCGCCACGCCGCTGCTGATAGTGATGCCGCGCAGGGCCGTCCCTTTGGCAAGGGGACAATCCGGCGATTGCAGGAGGGCCTCGACGGCATCCTTAGCGGGCGTCAGGGACTTGTGCAGCGGCACGGTCTGGGCGACGAGTGGGTCCTGATCACCTTTCGCAGTGCGGTTGATGACGTAGACCTGAGCCTGATCCTTGGGAGCCGTCGTCTCCGGCTCGCTTGCCGCAGGCACGTTGGGGTCGTGACAGCCCCCAGCCAACAGGGCCAGGATGGGCAAGACGAGGAGCGGGGATTTCTTCAACTCAGTACGCTCTCCGGGCACTGGGTTGCCCGTTACCGGCCGACCGCAGGAGGTTAACACGGTCGGCTGTAAAGTCACGCAGACCTGCGACAATCCCCTGCGCGATGTTCTCCTGGGTCGTATCATCCCGTAGTTTCACGAGATCCGTATCGTTGTTCATGTAGCCTGTCTCGACCAGAACGGCGGGCATTTCGCTGCCGCGCAGGACGCCAAAGCCCGTCGCGAAACGGATGGTGTCCGACTTGATGCCGTCGTAGGGGATGCCGGAGGTCTCGCTCACACGCCGGCCGATGTCGGAGGCCATCAGGCGGCACAGTCCGTTCTGGGCGTGGAAGTAGACCGTCGTACCGGCATGAGAATTCTGCCCGCCGCTGGAGTCGCAGTGGATGGACACGAAATAGTCGGCATGGTGGTCGTTGGCGAGCTGGGGCCGGGCCATGACGGTGGGCAGGACGTCCTCGTTCCGGGTCATCAGCACAGTCGCACCGCTCTTCTGGAGGATGTCGCGCAGGCGGCGGCCAATGGCGAGCGTGATATCCTTCTCATAGACCTGGCCGGTGCGGAACTCGTCCCGTGCGCCCGTGTCTTTCCCGCCGTGGCCGGGATCAATGACGATCAGCTTGCCGGCGAGCGACACGTTCAGCGGGTCTGCCGGAGTCTGTCCGCCCTGCATCGGCTCCGTAGGAATGGGCAGAGCGATCGGTGTACTCATCGCCGGGCCACTGCCGGACGTGATGACGTTGATGAGGTACGTCATGCCGCCGTTTACAGGCCGCGTGTCCACAGAGAAGCCGACCATGTGAGACAGGTCCAGAACGACCCGGCCGAACGCCATTCGGGCAGTCTTGTATGGCCCGATACGGATCGCTTTCAGTACTGAGTTGTCTACGGTCTGAGACAGGTTCAAGCTCC
>JAYTRQ010000558.1:0-3733 GCA_043746125.1 Armatimonadota bacterium
CGCGTGAGGGCGGGAAGTACAGTGACGACTGGCACTATTCCCACTTCTACTACCCACGCCAGATGGTCAACGGATCGATCATGCCGGCCTTCACCTGGCTCTTCGACGACACGGACAAAAATATCCCGGTGCCGAAGCAGGATGCCCGAGACCTGGTTTCCTATGTTCAGATGCTTGGCTTCTACAGACAAGTCTATGATCAGGCACTCAATGGCGGCAAAGGCGGCTGGCGCCCGTGGCTCAAGCCGCAGGATCAGCAGTACACGCAGAACGTCGGCGAGAGCCAGGTCCTGCGGATCGATCCAAGTATCAACGGCGGCAAGGGTGCACAGATTCGCGGCGGCGATCAGCTGTCTCCAACCAACAAAGTCGTCCCAGGCGGAACCCTCTAACGAGTTTGACGGTTTAGTAAGTAGAGGGCGGGCGCAAACGCGCTCGCCCTTTTTTGTCTTATGATAGATCTAACTGACCGAGTTATCCAGCCTTCGTTTCCGCGTGAGCCCACACCATTTCGAGCGGCCAATGGAAACTTGAAGTGGCATATTCCCCGCCGCATTCTGCAGCTGCTCTGCGGGGTGCTTCTGGTCGTGCTGCCGCTGACTAATGGTCTTCGGCTGGACTTGCGGCGTGATGAGTTTTATTTTGCCTGGCATAAAATGGCCGGGCATGATCTATTCCTGCTCTTCTGGGTCTCCATGCTCGGCGTCGCTCTGGTCAGCGCAGTCTCGTTCTTGTATGGCCGCCTCTGGTGCGGATGGGTCTGCCCACAGACTCTGGCTTCCGACTTTGCCGACTCGCTCCGAAAGCGTCTGGACAAAGCGTTCCGGGCGCGACCCGGCACAAGCAACTTTGCCGTCGCCCGTACGATCTGGGTGCTGGGTATCCTGGGGATGTCCCTCGGTACGGGGATAATTCTTGCTTGCTACTGGCTTTCGCCTCAGACGGTCGGTGCGGCGACACTGGCCCCGTGGCGAGACATCCCTGCCGGGCTGACTATTTACCTGACGGGGGGGCTAATCGCCGCCGATATGCTCTGGCTGCGGCGCAAGTTTTGCCACCGTGCCTGTCCGTATGGCCCGCTAATCAGCACGCTGACGGATTCTAACTCACTGGTAGTGCGCTTTCTTACTGAAAGGGCCGACGAGTGCATCTCTTGTCACAAGTGTGAAGTCGACTGCCCGATGGAGATCGATATCAAAACTGGTGTTGGTCAGCATGGATGCATTGGCTGCGGGGAGTGCGTAGATTCCTGTAACGATGTACTGGGCCGACGCGGTATCGCCGGGTTGATTGAGTATCGCTACGGAACGGAGCCTGAGCGAATCACGAAGACACTGACCCGTGCCGAACGCTGGGGTCTCTGGGATGGACGGCGTCTTGCGATCGCTGCTACGGTCCCGATCAGCCTAGGTATTGTGCTGTTCTTAATTTACGGAACCCAACCGCTGACCGCCAATGTGACTGCCAACGGTGCGATTGTGCGTTCGAATGCTGAGGTCCGTAACACTTATATGCTTACAGTCGGGAACGGCAGGCCTAACACGACCCGTTTCGAGCTGTCCGCACAAGGCCTGCCTTCGGGCTATGTCGAACCGGCTTTTGTCACTTTGCCGGGCCATTCGAATCGAACCTTACCGGTGACACTCAGGAGCACTCATGCTTCGATAGGGCGGACTCCGGTCACCATTCGTTTGACGGCATCGCACGAGAGCAAGGACATCTCCACCATCTTTTACGCGCCATCTATGAAAAAGTAGAGATTTAGGAAGTAATCAACCATGCCACGAACCTGGAGTAATATCAAATTTGTCGAAACGCGCAGTGCCGCCCAGAAGATTAGGAATAAGCCGTCCAGCCTGACTCTTTTCACGTTTCTTATGGTCTTTAACCTGGTTCTTTTCGGCGGCCTGGTCGCCTACACGATGGTTCGCGTTTTTGTGCATCCCATCGCCGAATCCCCGCTGCCGACTCAGCCGCCGAAGGACGATTAGAAACAGGATATTATGGCAGTAGCCATCCAAACTTTATGCGATCTGTGCGGCCTGCCCGCGCATATGCCAGTGACGGCGCAGATCAGCGATGCCGCCCACGTATTCTGTTGCGCAGGCTGCCGTCAGGTCTATCAGATACTGCGGGAAAGTGATCAAATTGGGGAGGGGCAGGACCCAACCCAGACGACGCTTTACCAGCAATGTCTGCAGATGGGCCTGATCGCGCGACCCGATGCCATGATCGCAAGAGCAGAGCAAGGGAGCGCAGCACGGCAAGAAGGCGCGGCAAGCAGCGTCCCTACAAACCCGTCTCACACGGATACTCTGGACACGACCCGCGAGGCGGCGTACCAGATTGGCGGCATGTGGTGTACAGCTTGTGCCTGGCTGATCGAGCATGCGTTGGACCAGGTAAAGGGAGTCGAGCGCAGCCGAGTTTTCTTCGCCTCCGATATTGTCAAGATCACCTACAAGCCCGCGCGCGTTTCTCCCGAAGCCCTGTTGGCGACTATCCGTCGTTTAGGTTACACGGCAGAAGCCTACACGGGGGAGGGAGGTAAATCTGACAGCCCACAGGCTCTTGCTCGGCGGGCACTCTTTACGCGGGCCGTGGTTGCAATTATCTTTGCCATCAATGCAGGCATGTTCCAGCTGCCGTTTTACGCTGACTTCTTCCAGAAGCAGGGGCTGACGGCCGATGCTATGCGCTGGCTTCCACGCGCGGAGATGCTGCTTTCCATTCCGGTTATGATCGCTGGATGGCCGATCTTTACTCGTGCCTGGGCGGCGGCTCGGCAGGGCGCGGCGGTGATGGAGACGCTGATTACGCTGGGGGTCGCGGTCTCGTTTACGTACAGCCTCTGGGTGCTGGCAAACGGTGGCGTACATGTCTACTTCGACACGGCGGATATGCTGGTGGCCCTGGTGCTGGTCGGTAAGCATATTGAATCCGGGGCGCGGCAGGATGCGACGGGCGCGATCGCTCTTCTCTACGGACTGCTTCCAAAAAAGGCTGTGGTTAAGGCACCCGACGGGCGCGAAGTGCTGGTGGCGATTGGTAAGCTTGGCCTCGGCGACCTCGTGCTGGTCCGCCCCGGCGAGCGGATTCCTTGCGATGGCCGAATCGTCAGCGGTGCGGCTCTCGTCGACGAAAGCCTGATCTCAGGCGAGGCTCGTCCCGTCGCGAAGAAGGTTGGGGAAGAGGTCACCGGCGGCACGGTCGCGACCGATGCGCCGCTGATGGTGGAAGTGACCCGTACCGGCTCCGAGACGACACTGGCCCAGATGATTTCGCTCGTGGAAGCCGCTCTTGCCGCCAAATCGCCGGTCGAGCAGTGGGCGGACAAGATCTCCCGCCGCTTTGTCCCGGCAATGATCGCCCTTTCACTCCTGACCGGGCTGACCCTGCTGCTGATGGGCCGGACTCCCGCCGATGCCCTGGTCCGGGCCGTGACGGTGCTGGTCATCGCCTGCCCTTGCGCTCTGGGTCTGGCAACTCCTCTGGCCGTCACTTCGGGCGTCGGTGCGGCGGCGGCTCGGGGCATCTTGATCGGTAATGCGGACGTTCTGCAGCTTCTGCCCCGCGCAAAGCACCTGCTGCTAGATAAGACCGGCACGCTCACGGAAGGTCACTTCGCCGTGCGGGAGTTCACTGGCACCGAGGCCGACCTCGCTGCCCTTGCCACTTTAGAGGGGCCGTCCGAGCATCCCCTGGCCCGCGCCTTGGTCGCCCATGTCCGCGC
>JAYTRQ010000559.1:0-3732 GCA_043746125.1 Armatimonadota bacterium
GGCGTTCCCAGGGCCGCCAGCAGTTCCATCGCGTAATAGACAACCGAGTCTTCTCGCTCCGCCGTTCGGGCGAGCGCCAGCAGTTCCGGCGTCAACAACTCCTCCAACGCCGGAACGGCCTCTTCGCCTAGGGCCAGGATGTCGTCAAGAATGGCCGGGTCTGGCCAGTCCCAATCGGAGAGCAGCTTTTGCACCCGTACGCGAGCCGTCTCGGTCACTTCTGCCATAAGTTCACCATGCTAATCGAACAGGCTGGACACGCTCATGTCCTGGTTGACCCGGTGGATCGCCTCCCCGAACATCGCCGCCACCGACAACTGCGTGATCTTGGGACGCCGCTTCTCCTCCGGCAGCGGCACACTGTCAGTGACAACCACCTCAGCAATGGCCGGATGGTCGTTCAGACGGTCTACAGCGTTCGCGGCCAGAACCCCGTGCGTTGCGGCGACGTAGATCTCCGGCTTGGCCCCGTTCTTGATCAGCGCGTTGACGCACTCGATGATGGAGCCGCCCGTCGTGATCATGTCTTCCAGGATGATCGGTGTCTTTCCCTTAACGTCCCCGGCCAGATCCGTGATCTCCGTGTGCCCATGCCCTTCGTGGTGCTTATAACCGACGGCCAGCGGCGCATTGAGCTGACGGACCAGCTTGCGGGCCTGCTTGACCCGCCCCTCATCGGGCGAGACAATGACCAGGTTCTCCAACCCCTTCTGCTGGAAGTAGTCGGCGAACATCCCCCGCGCCGTCAGGTGGTCCACGGGAATGTTAAAGAAGCCCTGGATGGCATCCGCGTGCAGGTCCAGCGTGATGACCCGGTCCGCGCCCGACGCGGCCAGGACATCTGCGATGAGCTTGGCTGTGATCGCCTCACGCGGCCGGTCCTTCTTCTCCTGCCGGGCGTACCCGAAGTAGGGCAGGACGGCCGTGATCCGGTCCGCGCTGGCCCGCCGCATGGCGTCAATCAGGATGAGCAGCTCCACCAGATTGTTGTCCACCGGCGGACAGGTCGGCTGGATGATGAAGGCGTCCGCCCCGCGCACGCTCTCGTTGTACTGCACGTACGTCTCGCCGTCGGCGAACCGCTGGATGCTGACGTCGCCTAGCGGCATCCGCAACCAGTCGGCGATATCCCGGCACAGGCCGGGGTTGCCGGTTCCGGCGAACAGCTTAATTTCAGTTTTTTCTCTCAATGATGATCCCCTTGCTCCCGCCCTCGCGGCCCCAAGAGCGCCCGCCTGTGGGCACGTCTTCGCGCGGGAAGGCCCTGATTATACCCCGGCGGGGCGGCGGGTTGGCAAGTGGCGTCTTCTCTCTGGCTGGTGGCGTCCTATCCCTGGCTGGTCGGATCCTATCCCTGGCCCGTTCACATTCGTTCCGTGCCTGTCCCTTCCCTCGGAGGGAAGGGCTTAGGAAGTAGTCGGAGGCGAGTAGCGCTGTCGCAAGGCACGGCTTGTCTCGTATTGCCTTCTCTTAGTCCGAAGCCCTTCCCTCCGAGGGAAGGGACAGGCACGGAACGAATGTGAACGGGCCAGGGATAGGATCCGACCAGCCAGGGATAGGACGCCACCGGGTATACTCTCCTTACCATGCGCCACTTCGACACCGCCCGCGACCCGCTCCCCGCCATCCACGCTGCCCTCACCGCCCGCGACACGGCCCGTGACGCCCAGATTGAGGCCACCGTGCGCGGCATCCTGGAAGACGTCAAGGCAAGGGGCGACGCCGCCGTGCTGGACTACACCCGCCGCTTCGACTGGCCGGAGGCGACGACGGAGGGGCTTTCACTGTCGCAGGCACAGCTTGCAGAGCAGTTCGAGTCGCAGGTATCTGAGGCTGAGTGGGGTATTCTTGACGGCTCTATGACCAACGTCATGGAATACCACACGGCAGAGCGCGGACACTTGCAATCGTGGATTCACCCCTCGACGCATGGTCCAGCGCGGCTGTTGGGCCAGCTGCTGCAGCCGGTCAAGCGGGTCGGCGTTTACGTCCCCGGCGGCAAGGCGGCCTACCCGAGTACGGTCCTGATGGCAGCAATCCCGGCATTCGTGGCCGGGGTGGAAGAGATCATCGTCTGCACCCCACCGGACCAGGAAGGCGAAATCGCGCCGCTTGTTGGGCTTGCCGCCTCGCGCTGGGTGGAGAAATTGTACAAAATCGGCGGCGCACAAGCCATCGCGGCGATGGCCTATGGCACTGAGACCGTCCCCAAGTGTGACGTCATCGTCGGACCCGGCAACGCCTACGTCAACGCCGCCAAGAAGCTGGTCTACGGCGAGGTCGGGGTAGACATGCTGGCCGGACCGTCCGAGGTCGCCATTGTCGCCGACGCGGGCGCGAACCCGGCGTTCATCGCCGCCGATCTGCTGGCACAGACGGAGCACGGGCACGACAACAAAGGTGTCCTGTTCTGCCACTCTTTGGACGTATTGGAAAATTGTAAAAACGAACTAGCACGCCAGCGGGAGACGCTGACACGTCAAGAAATACTCGCGGCGACGGAGGCCAACCTCATTTTTGTCAAAACGAACTCTGTTGAGGAGTCGCTGGCCCTGTCCAACGTCCTCGCCCCGGAACACCTAGAGTTGATGGTGCGCGAGCCCCTGGCTGTCCTGCCCCTGGTCCGAAACGCCGGGGCCGTGCTGCTGGGCGATCACACGTCCGCCCCCATCGGGGACTACTGGGCGGGTCCCTCCCACACACTGCCGACGGCCGGGGCCGCAAGGTTCTCCTCACCACTCTCGGTGGCGACGTTTATGAAGCGAACGAGCGTTATTTATTATTCAGCCCAGGCCGCCTCTGAGGCCGCCGAAGACGTCGCCCGATTCGCCGACGCGGAGGGGTTCGACGCTCACGCACGGGCAGCCCGAATGCGGGGGGCGGATCAAAAGGCGACAGCACAGAGCGAGGGGATGAATCCCTCTCACTGAATTAGCGTCCTTCGGACGAGCAACCGCCCCTAACTACCAACCAGACTCGCCCGGAGGGCGCTCACTCAGCGAGAGGGATTTATCCCCTCGCTCCACCGGCTAGTCCCAGAAAACAGTCACTAGGAAACACCTGACACTTTATGATCTACGCCACCTCCAACGCCCTCGCCCGCCGTGCCACTCTGGACGCCGTCATCTTCGACATGGATGGCGTCCTGCTCGACATCTCGCAGAGCATCCGGGTCGTCAACTGTCTCTCTGTCCCTTACTACCTGCGGACCGTCTTGGGCTGGCCCGCGCCCGACGACCTGCTCACGTCGGCCGACATTGAGACGTTCAAGAATGCGGGTGGGTTCAACGACGACTGGGACCTGACCTACGCCCTCGTCCTGCACTACGTCACCAAGGGCCGCGAGAACCCCAGCGCCGCACCGGAGACCCTGAACGTCATCCAGCCGAACCTGACCCGCTACGCCGCCCGCATCAAAGAGCGCGGCGGCTGGCTCAAGGCCGCTGAAGGCATTGCGTTTGACCATCTGACCCGCGAGGACAAGCTGGCCGTGGAGACCGACTACCGAAAGCCGCTCATCAAGCAGGTCTTCCAGGAGATGTTCGCCGGCCAGTATTGCCAGCGGCTCTACGGCTTCACACCCAGCCTGTACACCGGCCGGGGCTACATTGAGAAAGACCGGCCTTTGCTTGATCTGGCGCGTGTGCCCAAAGACAAGATATTAGGAGTCCAGACCGGGCGCACACTGGAAGAAGCCAAAATCGGCATGGAGTTCTGCGGCCTGGATGCATT
>JAYTRQ010000560.1:0-3725 GCA_043746125.1 Armatimonadota bacterium
GAGGGCAGGACTCGCGCTTGGGAGGACGTCAAAAAAGGCCTCGGTCTCTGAATTACCTGCCAACACCCTTTGTCGTCCCCAGGAGCTTCCTTCATGGCAGAAACGCCCCGCTGTCGAATCGTCCTAACGGCTACAGCCGAGAAGGCGTTGGCCGCTGTCAAGGACGTACGCGTCAAAGCGATCCTCGGCGCCCGGATCGATAAGCTGACCGAAGAGCCGGAGAAACAAGGCAAGCCACTCTCCAGTGATCTCGCAGGACGCCGCGGCGTCTGCGCCGTCGGCCAGCAGTATCGCATCCTCTACCAAGTGCAGCAAGAAATAGTTGTTGTCTCAGTGCTGATGATGGGCTTACGGAAAGAGAGCGACAAACAGGACGTGCATGTGGTCGCAGAGAGGGTGGCACATGGGGGAGCGTTGGCCCCGCTTGACGAGGGAGAACAGGTATAATAAGGGCTCGGCCGTATCCGGCACCACCTAAGGAGAAGAGAATGACGATCATCTCGCGCTTGTTCGGCCGCTTCGGTAAGAAACAGCAGGGAGATGACGATGCACAGTTTGATGGCATTGCCGACCAGTTCATCCAAACGCTGAAAGGACTTCCGTCTCAGGCCGATAACACGTATCTTACGTTTGGTATCGCTGACTTTGACGGCTTCATGCCTTTCGCCATCTACCACCGGACGAATGCAAAACGTGCCTCGGTCTAGTCAGGGAAACCTCGAAGCCGGCGGCCATCATGAACTGAAAGGACCAATATGTCAGTGACGGCCATTTCGCCGATAGACGGGCGCTACGAGGCGCAGACGGCAGACCTCGCCGAAGACTTCTCCGAGTATGCCTTGATCAAGTGCCGGGTACGCGTGGAGGTGGAGTGGCTTCTCTTTCTCGCCGAGCAGCCGGGCATCACGGACGTGCGCCACTTCACCGGCGACGAGAAGGCCACTCTGCGAGGGCTGGTCTCGGACTTTGGCCCAGCCCAGTCGGAGCGGGTCAAAGCCATTGAGCAGACCACACGGCACGACGTCAAGGCCGTCGAGTATTATCTGGGTGAGAAGCTGGCCGAAGCGTCCCTGGCCGATGCCATCCCGTTCATCCACTTCTGCTGCACGTCCGAGGACATCAACAACCTCGCCTACGGCCTGATGCTCCAGGACGGTATCACGCGCAAGTGGCGGCCCTTGGCGATGCAGATGGTGGATCGCGTGGCGACCCTGGCAGGGGAAACGCGGGACGTCTCCATGCTGGCCCATACACACGGACAGCCGGCCAGCCCAACGACGCTGGGCAAGGAACTGGCCGTTTTCGTCCACCGCTGGCGGCGGCAATTAGCGCAGGTAGACGCCGTCGAGTATCTGGGCAAGTTCAACGGGACGGTGGGCAACTTCCACACACACACCATCGCCTACCCCGATTTGCCCTGGGAAGAACTCTCGCGCGAATTCGTGTCCCGTCTGGGGCTGACATTCAACCCGCTCACGACCCAAATCGAGTCGCACGACTACGTCGCCGAGTTGGCCCACGCTTTGGTTCGGTTTAACACGATCCTGCTGGGCTTCGACCAGGACGTCTGGACGTACATATCCTGGGGCTACTTCAAACAGCGGGCCGTGAAGGGTGAGGTCGGCTCGTCTACGATGCCGCACAAGGTCAACCCAATCAATTTCGAGAACTCTGAGGCCAATCTAGGCGTTTCTAATGCCCTTCTGACGCACTTGGCCGCGAAGCTCCCTGTCTCGCGGCTTCAGCGTGACCTGACCGACTCGTCGGCCCTGCGGAACGTAGGCACAGCCGTTGCCCATTCCTACGTCGCCCTACAAGCCACCTTGCGCGGGCTAGGCGTTCTGGAAGTCAGCCATGCAGCCCTTGCGGCCGATCTCGACGCCGCCTGGGAGACACTGGCCGAGCCGGTCCAGACCGTCATGCGCCGTGTCGGTACGCCCCACGCCTACGAACGCCTGAAGGACCTGACGCGCGGTGCGGGTATTACACGCGAGGGCATTCAGGTGTTCATCAGCGAACTGGATTTGCCAGAAGACGACAAGCGCCGCCTGCTGGCCCTGAAGCCCGCGACCTACACGGGTCTGGCGTCCAAACTGGTGCGCCACGTCCTGCCGGATTAGATGCCGATTCTGCCCCTGGCGCACGCTGTACGGAAGTGGTATAATGGCAGTAAGATTATTCGCACCAAAAGTAGGGGGTAGATATGCTTTATCAGATTCTTCTTATCAAATCGGATGAAGGATACAGCGTCTCATGCCCTGCCCCCCTGTTCGTGCTTCACAAGGCTAGACGGAAGAAGAAGCTATCGAAAACATTCGGGATGCCATCACAGAATACAAGTCCGTGATCGCCGAACTGCACTTGCTTCCGGCGATGGACGTAAGGCAGATCGAAGTGGCGACCTAGCCATGCCCAGCATTCCCGGCATCAGCCACCTTCAGGCAGTTCGCGCGTTCGGGAAAGCTGGATTCAAGATCGTGCGACAAAGAAAATACATCATTGTGCCGGATGGCACTCACGTACTGACCATACCACGCGGCAACCCAATCAACGGCATATACCTCGGGTACGATTGTTACCGGCTCAGGTCTGACGGTGGCCGAGTTCCGCAAGGTGTTATGATCGCTTAGGAGAAGACATGGCGCAGGTGAAAGTTTATGTGACCCTCAAGCCGTCCCTGCTGGACGCGCAGGGCAAAGTCGTCCAGGGGGCCTTGCAGCAGCTCGGCTACGAGGACGTGGAGCAGGTGCGGATCGGCAAGTACGTGGAAATGACCGTCAAGGACGGCTTAGAGATAGACGCGCAGGTGCGGGAGATGTGCGCGAAGCTGCTAGCGAACCCGGTCATTGAAGATTATCGCTATGAGGTAGTGTCTTGAAGTTCGGCGTTATCCGGTTCCCTGGCTCCAACTGCGATCAGGACGCCTACCACACGCTCAAAGACGTCATGGGCCAGCCGACTGAGTACCTCTGGCACGGCGACGCCGACCTGAAGGGCGTGGATTGCGTGGTCGTTCCGGGCGGCTTCTCGTACGGCGACTACTTGCGCTGCGGAGCCATCGCCCGGTTTGCACCGGTCATGGAGGCCACGCGGGAGTTCGCCGAGCGGGGCGGTCTGGTGCTGGGCATCTGCAACGGTTTCCAGGTACTGTGCGAGGCAGGCCTGCTGCCAGGCGCGCTGGTCCGCAACGACGGTCAGAAGTTCGTCTGTAAACAGGTCCATCTACGGACGGAAAACGCGGATACGCCATTTACAAACGCATTGGAGTTTGGCCAGACATTGCGTGTGCCGGTCGCCCACGGTGAAGGTAAGTACGTCTGCGACGAGGCGACGCTGGCCGAACTGAAGGCCCAAAACCGGATCGTCTTCCGCTACTGCGATCCGGATGAGACGGGCGGAGCGGGCGGCAACCCGAACGGGTCGCTGGACCACGTCGCTGGCATCGCCAACACGGGCTTTAACGTCCTGGGCATGATGCCCCACCCGGAGCGAGCCGCAGACCCGGCCCTCGGCTCCGGCGATGGGCGGGCACTGTTCGAGTCCCTGCTGCGATACCGCAACTAAAGAGTACGTTCGGGTAGAGAAAGGCCCTCGAGTGAAGACTGTCAACATCTTGCTGTATGAGGGCGTGGATGAGTTGGATTTTTGCGGACCTCTGGAGACCCTTGCCTCCTGCCGGTTCGTGGTGGACGGAAAGTGGAGTGAAAAGCCGGTCTTCCTGGTGG
>JAYTRQ010000561.1:0-3723 GCA_043746125.1 Armatimonadota bacterium
CACGTCCGAAACCAGCGAGACGTTCTCTAAGAAGGCCGTCAGGGACTTGTCGCCCTCCTCGCCCGCCTGGATCTCGAACTCCTTGGCGACCGACAGAAGTTCGCCGACGTTCTCCACGCGCGACTCGGCCTCGGGCGTCTTGTCCCGCTTCAGGTCCTCCAAGTAGCCCGTCGTGTCCAGGATGTTCTGCACCAGGGCCGACACGGTTTGGGTGTCGCGCTTGGTGTTCAAGTATTCGATGATCTTGACGAAGGCCTGGACGCTGTGGCGGGCGCGGGCGGGCAGCTCGATCTCGTGGACCCGGCGGCAGGCGTCCCAAAAGGGGATCTCCTGGCGGCCCGCGTAGGTGTTGATCTTCTCCACGGTCGTCGTGCCGATGGCCCGCGTGGGCACGTTGATGATGCGGCGCATACTCAGGCCGTCGTAGGGGTTCATCAGGACGCGCAGATAGGCCAGCAGGTCCTTGATCTCGCGCCGCTCATAAAATCTCACTCCGCCGACGATCTTGTAGGGGATGCGGTAGTTGATGAACTGCTCTTCCAGAGCGCGGCTTTGGCTGTTGGCGCGGTACAACACGGCGAAGTCGCCGTAGCGGCGGTCGCCCGTGATGGTCTCGTCCCGGACCACGCCCACGATGGCGGCAGCCTCCTCCACCTCATTGGGCGCTTCCACGAGTGTGATGCTCTCGCCCGCGTGCTTGTCGGTCCACAGCCGCTTGTCGGCCCGCCCCCGGTTGTTCTTGACGACGTGGTACGCGGCGTCCAGGATGGTGCGCGTGGAGCGGTAGTTCTGCTCCAATTTGATGATGGTGGCGTCGGGGAAGTCCAGTTCAAAGTTGAGGATGATCTGGACGTTCGCGCCCCGGAAGGCATAGATGGAGTTATGGACGACGATGCCCCCGGCGACGTAGTTGCGGAGATTGGCGATGGACAGGTCGTAGACCTTGCCGGTGTAATGCTCGTCGGTGATGGCGCAGATGCGGGAGGTGTTGACGGAAAGAGTCCCCCCCGCCCCCAATAATGGGGGTGCCGGAGAGGAACCCCTCCCGTCTCGTTCCTCGCCACCCTCCCCGAAACGGAGAGGGGAAGAGGTTAAGGCCATGGCCGCGTCTGAACCTCCTAGCCTTCCCGTTTCGGGAGGGTCGCCGCTTGCGGCGGGGTGGGTTCCGGCTCCCCCAGAATTGGGGGCGGGGGGGGACTCTGCGGTGACAACCGGGACACTGTGCCATGTTGTCAGATGGTTGGCAACGGAGGCCGCCCAAGCCGTGTCAGCGAACTCGTGTTCCACGCAGATACTGCCAATGTCACGTCGGCTCTGTAACTTCTTTGCGAAGCTCCAGGCTTCATCGTGATCGTCAAACCAATTCTGGCCCTCGCCAGGTGCCCCCATGACACAAAACCGCTTGCCATCTATCTTAGGAGACATTACCTCAAACGTTACGGCCTCGGAGGGATAGTCCCAGCATTGTCCGTTCTCATACCACTGCATTCCTGCCTGACGGAGCACTTCGTCAGGAGCATTGTCGGTCTGCGAAAACGTGACGTGGTTCGGTGTGATGCGGACGGTCTCGCCGTTCTCAGTCCGAATATGCCGAACTATGCCTGAGTAGTCGTTCACCATCACCTTCTCAACGACCGCAAGGATGGGCTTGTAGCCATGATTGGCGGCTAGGACCGCATCGCCCTCCCTAATCTCCTCCACCGGCACGTACCCCGAAGGTGTCAGAATGGGCGTGCCTTCGACGACGCACTGGTCATCGTCGCCGACGACGCAGATGTTCTTACGCTTGCCGGCGAACAGCTTCAACAGCTCATACTGGCTGCCGTTGACGTCCTGGAACTCGTCGCAGTGGACGTAATGGAAGCGGCGCTGGTAATGCTCCCGCGCCACCTCCGATTCGCGCAGAAGCTGCACCGTCTTCATAATCAGGTCGTCGAAGTCCAGGGCGTTGGACTGGGTCAGCTTCTTCTGGTACAACTGGTACGCCTTGCCCACCGCCCGGTCGAACGGGGACGCGCTGACGTCGCTGAGGATGTCGTCGGCCGTTTGCAGGGTCTCTTTGGCCTTGGAGATGCGGGACAGAACGGCGCGGGGCGCGTACTGCTTGTCGTCCAGGGCCAGTTCGCGCACGGTCTCTTTGACGAGGGCTAACTGGTCGCCATCGTCGTAGATGACGAAGTTCTTGTCCAGCCCGATCAACTGGCCGCGCTCACGAAGACAACGGGCGCAGACGGAGTGGAACGTGCCCGCCCACAGGTCGCGCATGGCGAGGTCGCCGACGATGTTCGCGATGCGCTCCTTCATCTCGGCGGCAGCCTTGTTGGTGAACGTCACGGCGAGGATGTTGTAGGGCCGCACATAGCGCTCCCGAATGAGATACGCGATGCGCTTGGTCAGGGCATTGGTCTTGCCCGACCCGGCCCCGGCGAAGATCAGCACGGGGCCCTGGTCGTGCAGGACGGCCTGCTGCTGTGGCTCGTTCAGCCCAGCCAGCAGGGGGGAGTTGGGGTTGGGGACGTGCGAGAGGGGCGAGTCGGTCGCGGGCGCTTTGGGAACGGGCGCGTCGAAGTCGGGACCGTCGGAGTCAAACGGATTGGAGGCGGGAGTCATGGGAGGATTATACCCCGGTGGGGAGGCAGGGTGGCTCGGCACTGAAAGTACCGGTCTACTCGGAGGAAGTCGCTCCGCGACTAAGAACCCGTTGTCATTCGTGCTGTCTTCAACCCCTGCGGGGTTTTCTCAGAGTAGACCGGCACTTCCAGTGATGGGGCCTATCCCTGGTCCGCTCACGTTCGTTCCGGGCCTGTCCCTTCCCTCGGAGGGAATGGCTATGGAAGCCGATAGGGAGCGGCGCCGTCTGCCACGTGCACCTCTGCCACGCACCTTGTCCTAATCCGAAACCATTCCCTCCGAGGGAAGGGACAGGTCCGGAACGAATGTGAACGGGACAGGGATAGGATCCGACGCGGCAGGGATAGGATTCGGCTCCCCAGAATTGGGGCGGCGGAGCCAAACCCAAAATCGCGCTTGCTTTTTTCCTGCGCCTGTGCTAAAATGAGTCTGAGGCGTCGCATCTTCCCGATCTTCGTCGGTGGGGGAAGGTGGCTGAGTGGTCGAAAGCGGCTCACTGCTAATGAGTTATACGGCGTAAAGCCGTATCGCAGGTTCGAATCCTGTCCTTCCCGTCCACGACGCGACGCCGACGAGCGAGCGGCCCGCCTTCCCGAATGGGGGGTGGGCCGCTTCTTTTTCGCTCATTTTTCGCTGGGAGCAAGACCAATGACGGACGAAACGCAGGGTCTGGAGCCGGTGGACTGGCGGCAGTTCTTCCGGCCGGACTTCAAATCCGCCGCCGCCATCCTCGGCTGCGCGGCGCTTCTCCTGAGTCTGCTGGTCGCTCTGCCGCGCTGGCTGCATGGGCAGGAGCGGGCGGACTTTGACGGCGCAGCTGTGCAGACGGCCCAAGGCATCGTGTCCACCGTCGAGATCTCTCCGGTCTCTCAGGGCGGGGGAGGCCTGTTCAACGCTGTCACCGTAGACTTTGACCACCACCAGGCCTACTACGCCCTGCCGCCGACGACCCATTGGGCACCGAAGCCATTTATGAAGACGCCGGTGACCGTGACCTACCGGGTGGGGCGCAAGACCGGCGCGGTCCAGGTGGTCTCGGTAACGCCCTTGTAGGGGCGCAGCTTGCCGCGCCCCTCCCCTACGCCAAAAGCC
>JAYTRQ010000562.1:0-3719 GCA_043746125.1 Armatimonadota bacterium
GTCTGAGATTGATCGGCTGGACTGTGTCGAGATTCTGATCGGGAACGTGGTCAACCGGCTCACGGAGGAGCAGATGCGTGAGGAGGCGACCTCTCGATCTCGCGGGGGGGAGGAACGGGTGCGGCCTCAGGAGGACGTCGCAACCACTCTGCGCGAGGCGCACGACCGGGCGGCCGTGGAGACGGCGCTCAACCTGCGGAACACTTTGGCCGGGCTGGACCGGACGTCCGAGAACCGGGCGCTTCTGCTGTCACTTGCCAGGCGCGTCGCTCAGGGGGCACTGAAGGTCAGGCTTTACACACAGGGCCGCATCCACGCCAAGCTGACACTTGTCGGATATCCAGCAGGGCACACGTCCGCACCCGGATTGGCGATAGTCGGGTCGAGCAACGTGACCCTAGGAAGTGCCGCGCATCCGACGGAGCTAAACGTCATGATAAGGGATGTGGAGAGCTTAGTGGCCTTGGAGGAATGGTACCAGAGGCTTTGGGACGTCTCGCAAGATTTCCATCGAGAGCTTTTCGACGAACTCGGAGCCTCCTGGGCATTAGCGGGCTAAGCCGCTTGCTGCTGTGCTTCGAGCCGCCGTGCTGAGTCCTGTGACCGTCTCGCGCGGGACCGTGCCTGGGACGCCGTTTCCTGCGGCGTATCATCGTCCTGCCAGGGGAGCGAGGAAAACCTATCGCGAGGTCGCTCTTCTAAAGAATCAAAGAGTGCTTCCGCCTGTGCAGGCGGAACAAGTGTGAGAGTTTTCATACGACCTCCTCGTCGCTGAAAGGGCCTAAGAGTTTAAGTCCGTGCGGCTTCTTTGCCGCGTCGTTTCTTATTCTACTCTTTTTCATACGTTTTTCAATCCACTTCGGTTTCAAGTCAGTCTTCTTTAATCGGCATCTTGCCTACAAATCTTTAATTCCGCCGCCATGTCAGAAAATCCGACCCCGCCGCTGTCCCTCGCTGACCTTCTGCCGCGCCTCCGGGCGCTGCCGCGCGGGGCTACTGTTCTGCTCCTTGGCGGAACGGATACGGGCAAGACCTCTGCCGCCAAACAGATCGTCAGCGAGTTCACCAAGTCAGGCTCGTCCGTCGCCGTGATTGACTGTGACCTGGGCCAGAGCGAGATCGGACCACCAGGCACGATTGGGGCGGGATGGGCGGAGCCGGGGCAATCTTACGCTTCCCTGCGCGATCTCGTTCCGCTTGCGACGTATTTCGTGGGCGCGGTGTCACCCGCCCGACATCAGCTCGATGTCTGCGTTGGAGCCGTCCAGATGGCGCGTGTCGCCAAAAAGCGGCAGCCGGACCTCATCCTCGTGGACACAGACGGCCTGATCTCCGGCGGGATGGGACGGGTTTACAAGCGACGCCTAGCCGAACTGCTGCTGCCGAGCGTCGTGCTTGCCTTCGCCCGTGGCGAGGAGCTGGATCCGGTACTCAGGCCCTTTCGAGGTTTAAGTGTGCCCGAAGTCTGGCCCATAGCGCCGTCCGAGGCCGTCCAGCGCAAGACACCTGCCATCCGCATGACCCGCCGGTCGGCCCGCTTCCTATCCGCCCTGGACGGGGCGCAGCCAATCACGCTGTCACTGGATGACGTCTTCCTTCAGGGGACGACGTTTGGGCTGGGGGCATCGCTGCCGCATCATCTCCAAAAGTTTCTCTCTGGCACTCTCGGGCGCCCTGTTCTGCATGCCGAGCAGAACGCGGACGGTCTGTACATAGTCGTTAACGGCGAACAGTGGGACTTATCCGGCCTCGCGGCCATCGAGCATCAGTTCCACTCCAGGTTTATAACGATTGTCGCGGCCCAAAAGTTCGCGCGGCTTCTGGTCGGGCTGGTCTCTTCGTCAGGTGCCTTACTTAACATCGGATTGATCGAACGCATCGAGTTTGCCCGCCGAACCATCACGATCCTGACGCCCTGCCGCCGCCCTGCCGCCATCGCGCAGGTCTGGTTAGGCGGCCTGCGTCTCCGGCCGGACGGTCGAGAACTGGGCGAAGTGAAGCCGGGAGAGGTCTGACACGTCGAAATGGCTGACGCGGTTGTGGCCGACGTTCCTGGACCGGTAGAGCGCCAGGCCGGCTTCTTCCAGCAGAATTGAGGTCGCCGCCACCTCCTGGGTTAAGACGCCTGGGCCGTCACCTCGGGCAGACGCTCTCAAAAAGTTGCGACTAGGCCGGAGATGCCTGGCGATCGCCTCGTAGGCGTAGGCGTTGTTCGGTCCCCGCAGAAGATAGGCCTTTTCGCTGAACACGCCTGGCCCAGCGGATTGGCGGCGGAGGCGGTCTCGGTGCCCAAAACAGGCGTTCCGTGTTAATGTGCATCCTAAGAGCAGGAATATTATCGGCTGTGGGTGAACTGCCGTAGCCAAGACACCTTCGTCATCACCAAAGGAGACATTCGGCAGCCATGAGCAGCTACACCCCGCAGAAATCAGATAAATTCACGTTCGGACTCTGGACCGTCGGCAACCCCGGAGTGGACCCCTTCGGGGGCGCCATTCGCACGCCCGTCACGCCTGTTGAGCGCGTCCACAAACTGGGCGAGTTGGGCGCTTACGGCGTCAACCTCCACGACAACGACCTGGTCCCCTTCGGCGCTTCCGCCGCCGAACAGGACGCCATCGTGCGCGAGTTCAAACAGGCACTCACCGACAGCGGCGTCGTTTGTGCGATGGCGACCACCAACCTGTTCACGCACGCGGTATTCAAAGACGGCGCATTCACGTCCAACGACCCAAAAGTCCGTGCGTTTGCCTTGCAGAAAGTCATGCGCTCCATAGACATGGGTGTGGAGCTTGGAGCGCCAATTTACGTTTTCTGGGGCGGGCGAGAGGGCGTTGAGGTGGAAGCTTCGAAGGACCCCATCGTCGCCGCCAAGCGGTTTCGGGACGCGCTGGACTTCCTGACGGAGTATGTCATCGAGCAGAAGTACGACCTGAGGTTTGCCCTGGAGGCCAAGCCGAACGAGCCACGCGGCGACATCTACCTGCCGACGACCGGTGCGATGCTGGGCTTCATCTCGACCCTCGCGCACCCTGAGATGGTGGGAGTCAACCCGGAGTTCGCCCACGAGACGATGGCCGGCCTGTCGTTCTATCACGCCGTCGCCCAGGCTCTGGAAGCCGGCAAACTGTTCCATATTGACCTGAACGGACAGAAGCCAGGCCGCTACGACCAGGACTTCCGCTTCGGCCAGGAAGACTACAAACAGAACTTCTTCCTCGTCAAGATGCTGGAAGACTATAAATACGATGGGCCGAAGCACTTCGACGCCCACCCGCTGCGGACGTCCGATCCAGACGATGTCTGGGAGTTTGCCAAAGGCTGTATGCGGACGTATCTGATCTTCAAGGAGAAGGCCGCCCAGTACAACGCCGACCCTGAGATTCAGGCGCTCTTGCAGCAGATCAACGTCAAAGACGCGGCCCTTGACCCGATACTGGCGGCCAAGTTCAGCCCCGCAAATGCCCAGACTCTTAGAAGTCACTTGTTCGACGCCGAGGCCCTGGCCGTAAAGCCCTTGCCCTATGAGAAACTGGATCAGTTGGTGTTTGATCTGCTGCTGGGCGTTCGGTAGCCTGGCAGCCCAAGCCCAGGACGTTCCGCCCGCTCCCCTGGCCGTCGCCGATGCCGCCCAGGATGGAAGCGGTCAGATCTGGGGCATCGTCCCCAGCAGACCCGGCCTCTGCCGCTGGACGGGGGTGGAATGGCAGGCGGTGACT
>JAYTRQ010000563.1:0-11400 GCA_043746125.1 Armatimonadota bacterium
GGGCCACACCGCCGAGAAGGGCCGAGATGTCCTCGTCGGCCGTGCCGAAGATCGCGACGGCATTGCCGACCGGCACTATCTCATCCACGGCGGCCAGTATCTTCCGCAGAACTCCTGCCTCAGAGGCCTCCACCTCCATGTTGACCTTGTCGGTCATCACCTCGTACAAGGCTTCGCCCTTGGCGACGGCCTCCCCCTCGGCCTTGAACCATTGCGTAATGGTTCCTTCTTCCATGCTGTTCCCCAGCGCGGGCAGTTCCAGTGTCTTTGCCATCAGTGTTCCTTATCCTTTTCCTATTCCGCGCAGGTTCTGGAGGCAGCGGTCAACACATTCCATCGGCGGATAAATGCCGCTCTCCTGCTCAACGATATACCACTTCGTCCCGCCAACGCTCTCGCACAGGGCGAAAATCTCAGCCCAGTTTATGTCCCCATCGCCAATCAAAGCGTTCGGGTCGGTGGCCGAATACTCTTTCAGATGCACGGTCAGGGCGCGGCCAGGATAGCGGCTGAGGAAGGGGGCCGGCTCGGCCCCGCCGTGCCGCATATTACCCGTGTCCACCTGCATCACGACTTCGGGCCGGGTGTGGCCGAAGAAAAGGTCCCAGGGCAGTTCGCCATCCAGAAGTTGGAACTCCTCCGAGTGGTTGTGGTAGCCGACCCACATTCCCTCGGCTGCCGCCCGTTCGGACGCCTCATCAAAGAGCCGCGCTGTGTCCAGCCAGGCCGCCCGGCTCACCCGCCGCTCTTCCGGCAGACTGGGCACAATCAGGAACTTGTTGCCCAGCATCCGGTTGAACTCTATTGTCCGTGGAAGCTCGTCGCCAAGAATGGTGTCCAAGGCAGTGTGCGTCCCGCAGCATTGGAGGCCGTTCTCGTCCAGCACCGCCCGCAGTTCGGGGGCGGTGTATCCGTAGTAGCCCGCGAACTCGACGCCGACGTAGCCCATGCCGGCCACGGCCTTGAGGACGCCGGGCAGGTCGCGGGCGCAGTCGTCGCGCACGGAATAAAGCTGCAAGCCGATGGGAAGCGTGGTCATCTAATCTCCTTCAGTGTCTTTGAGGGCGGCTAGGGCTACGTCTTGGGGGAACGCCTGCCGGCTGAGGGTCAGGAACGCGGCGCGTGAGCGGCCCAAGGTCAGTGTCTGCTGCGAAACGGTCTTGTGGTCGGCGTCCCTTGTGACGATTTCAATGCCGGAGCAGTAGAAGCACACGCATAGGTCCACGTGCGCTGCCCCTTTCCAGATGCGGAAGCCGATGCCGGGGTCAAAGCAACTTGGCACACCAACCCCTCGCCCATCTTTTCCTATCGGCGATGGCGTCTGAGACAGCGCCGCGCGGAGCGTGGCGGCGAACGTCTTGTCCTGCGGCGATCCCGCCCGCAGAATCACGTAATTGTCCAGCATCGCCTGATGATCCCCGGACAAAAGCGCATCCTCCGCCTCTGTTCGCTGCTCTCCCTCATGGAAATCAGCAAGCCGGAACGTCTCGACACGGTCGGCCCCAGCAAGAATGCTCTCGGTCGCGGTGTCCAGGACGAGCGGCAGGGCGTTCTTCTCAGCCACGAGCCTTTCAGCGCGTCGCGTATACCGCTCCCTGGCAATGAGCATTGGCCTGTACTCAACGGCGGTGAGGCTGAGGGTGACGAGTGCGAGGACTATCAAGATGACATTGCGCTTCATTAAAGTCCCTTTCTTGGCAGACCCCACTACGGCCGGAGGTCGCTCTATAACAGGCCCCTAAAGTCGGTCCGGCCCTCGAAGTTGAGGCGGTTCGCCGCGAGCGAGGCCATCAGTTCATCGCTGTCGCGCTGGCAATATACGAGTTCCCCCGGGTTGTCCATCGCATCCTCAGCGTCCCACTCAGCCAAGAGCGCCAGCATGGCGTTTCCAGGCTTACATACCGGAGCCGACGGAGTTGCCTGGGTCACATACCGATGCTGGAGGTCTTCCAGCACCAAAGCTTCCGGCGGCAATTCTAAGGTCAGTGTCATGGTGTCTTCTCCCTACTCCCGCCCGAACGCCTCGCGGCGCTGATCGCGCTCCCGGTCCCGATCGGCGATGCTGTCACGCTTATCCCACAGCTTCTTGCCCCGGCCAATACCGATCTCAATCTTTGCGAAGCCGTTCTCAAAGAACAGCTTCGTGGGGATGATGGACAGGCCGCGCTCGTTGACCCGCGTGACGATCTTGGTGATCTGCCACTTGTGCAGGAGCAGCTTGCGCGAGCGGCGCGACTCGACGTTGTACCGGTTCCCCTGCTCGTAAGGGGCGACGTACAGGTTGTTGACCCAGACCTCGCCGTTCTGCACGCGGCAGAACGAGTCGGTGAGATTGGCGAGGCCGAGCCGGATGGACTTGATCTCCGTGCCGGTCAGCGACATCCCAGCGACGTAAGTTTCTTCCAGCGCGTACTCGTGCCGCGCCTTGCGGTTCAGCAGGGTCAGATTGCGCTTGCGGGCTTCCTCTTTGAGCTGCTCTTTGCTCTTCGTCTCTTTAGGTTTCGTGGGCGAGGCCATGACAGTTACTCCGTTGCGAGTTATTATAGCAGAACGGAGCAAGCGATTGTGCGGACGATTCGCGGCAGGGGGCGCGATAGACATGGTATAATAGGCAATCGTGGGGGGGCGGCACACTTTGAGTATTTACGCAGTGACGGGGGGGGCAGGCTTTATCGGGTCGCATCTGGCCACCCATCTAGGCCGAGCCGGGCATGAGGTCCGCATCCTGGACAATCTGACCAGCCGGGCGTCCAACGGCCGCCTGGCGGAACTATCACGAACGCCGCACGTGGAGTTTATTGAGGGCGACATCCGAGACGGGGCGGCCTGCCACCGGGCGCTGGCCGGAGTGGAGTTCGTCCTGCACCACGCCGCCGAGGCGTCCGTGCCGCGATCCATTGATGATCCCGCCGGATGTGCCGACGTCAACATCGGCGGCACGATCTCCCTGCTGGAAGCCGCCCGGTCGGCCGGCACGGTCAAGCGGTTCGTGTTCGCGAGTTCCTGCGCCGTCTATGGGGACACGCCGGGCGCGTCCAAGCACGAGGCGAGCCAGACGGACCCACTCTCACCGTATGCGTCGTCCAAACTCGCGGGCGAGCTGTTCTGCCGCAACTTCTTCCGCCTGCACGGGCTTCAGACCGTGGCCCTGCGCTATTTCAACGTCTACGGGCCGGGCCAGGACCCGGACGGCGACTACGCCGCCGTGATCCCCAAGTTCTTGACCGCCATAGCGCGGGGCGAAAAGCCGATCCTCTACGGCGACGGCGAGCAGTCCCGCGACTTCGTCTTTGTCTTGGACGTCGTGGAAGCGAACCTGCGGGCGGCGGCGGCGACGCGCGGCGTCGGGGGCAGAGTCTTCAACGTCGGAAGCGGCCAGTCGGCCTCGCTCAAGCAGGTGCTGGACAAGCTGGGTCAGATCCTGGGCCACTCGATCGAAGCGGACCGGCGCGAGCCGCGTCCCGGCGACGTCAAGTATTCCCGCGCCGACATCGCGGCGGCGGCCGGCCTGCTGCAATTCACGCCGTCCGTGTCTCTAACCGACGGCCTGACAAAGAGCTTGGCATATTACAAGGAGACCGTAATGGCCTTATGACCGCCCCCCCTCAAATTCCAGGCAGGGCCGCCACGCTGAGACAGATCGCGCAGAAGCGTGGCGTTCGTCAGTTCATCAAGTTTGGCATCGTCGGTGCAAGTAGTACGGTCATCAACCTGGCCGTTCTGTATGTCATGTTGCGCCTGGTACACGGACAGTGGTACGACCGGTATTTAGACGCGACAGTCGCGTTTCTAATCTCTGTCGTGAACGGCTACTATTGGAACCGCCGCTGGACCTTCCGGGAGGCGGCAGCCAAGGCGGTCCACACACAGTTTACGCAGTTCGTCCTGGTCAACTTGGTCGGCCTGATTCTGGACCTGGTCATTATCCGTCTGCTGTCCGTGCCGATAGAACATGAACTGGCACACGTGCAGGCAGCCTGGCCGCCCGACAAGATCGAGCGGGTGGCCGTCCTCGCCGCCCAACTCGTCGCGACAGCCGCCATCGTCTTCTGGAACTTCTTCGCCAACCGCCTCTGGACGTTTAAGCACTAAGTCCGATGAGGCAGGATGGACGAACCTCGTGTTGACCTTCTCTGCTCCCTCTTCCCCATTCCCTCCTGCCCTTGATTCCTTCGCGCCACACTGGGTATAATTTACTCATCTTGCCTACTCCCTCTCGCTCAGTCAAACTGACCCGCGCACAAGTCGCGCAGATGCTGCATGTCACGCCCAAAACGCTGGCCGCCTGGGAGCGGTCCGGCCGTATCCCCGTCCCAGAGCGTGACTGGCGTGGGTGGCGGATCTACGACGAGGCGGCCATAGCCGCCGTCCGGGCAGCTTTAGGAACAGCCCCCCAACCCCCAATTCTGGGGGATTCCGAGAAGAACTCGGTAAGAGCGCCCATGCAAATCAGCGCACGGAACGCCCTGCGCGGAGTTGTCCGAGAGATCACCGGAGACGGCATACTATGCGAGGTGACGCTTGACTTGGGCAACGGGTTGGAGGTCGTCTCGGTCATTACGCGCTCATCAGCCGAGCGGCTGGGGCTGAGGCCGGGCGTTGAGGCGACGGCATTGATCAAGTCTACGGAGGTGCTCCTTGCGCGTTAAATTCTGGCTGCTCTCTTTGGTGCTGATGCCGACCTTGCCCCCCGCCCACGCAGAACCGCTGCGGGTGGCGGCGGCGGCGAACTTGCAGCAGGTCTTCACGGCGGTGCTGCCCGCGTTCACCAAGAAAACCGGCATCGCCATCACGCCGACATTTGGCGCGACCAAGGCGCTGGCGACACAGATCGAGAACGGGGCGCCAATTGACGTTTTCGTGGCCGCCGACACCGTGACGGTCCAGAAGCTGGCGATGGAGCGGGTCGTCGTCGCGAGTACGGTCCGGCCCTACGCCATCGGCCGGCTCGTCTTGTGGGCGCGCAAGGACGCCGCGCGTCACCCCCACCGACTGCAAGACCTGGCCGACCCCGGCTACGCCCATGTCGCCATCGCGAACCCCAAGACCGCCCCTTACGGACTGGCCGCCCAGCAGGCCCTGGCCCACGATGGTCTGACGGCCTCGGTCACGCCCCGGCTGGTGCAGGCGGAGAACATCGGCCAGGCCTTGCAGTTCGCCCAGTCGGGCAATGCTGACGCCGCCCTGACTGCTCTCTCCCTCGTCATCGAGGACAAGATCGACCCTTACGTCATCGTGCCGGATAACGAGCACGCACCCATCACGCAGAGCCTAGGCCTGGTCCGGACAACGACCCAAACGACCCAGGCATTGGAGTTTATGGACTTCTTGACCGGTCGGGACGCGGCCAAAATCTGGAAACGGTATGGCTATGAACTGCCGAAGAAGCTATAGCCGTGGACTGGTTCCCGCTCTGGCTTTCGCTCCGAGTGGCAGGCTGGGCCACGGTCTTCAGCGTCGCGCTCGGCCTGCCCCTGGCGTACCTGCTCGGCCGCGTCCGGTTTCCAGGGCGAAGTCTGGTGGAAGGCCTGACCCTGATGCCGCTCGTCCTGCCCCCTACCGTATTGGGCTACGCACTGCTGGTGGGGTTGGGGACCAAAGGGAAGTTGGGGCAGTGGCTGGCCCAGATCAAGCACCCGCTGGTTTTCACCTGGCAGGGGGCGGTCGTCGCCGCCTGTGTGGTCAGTTTACCCCTCTTCGTCACGCAAGCGCGGATCGCGCTTGGTGCCGTGGACATGGACGTTGTCGCAGCGGCCCGCGCGGACGGGGTCGGGCCGATCTCGCTCCTGCGCTTTATCCTGCTTCCCCTCGCCCGGCCCGGCCTGATCGCGGGCGTCACGCTTGCCTTCGCCCGCGCCCTGGGCGACTTCGGTGCGACGCTGATGGTCGCGGGCGACACGCCCGGTCAGACTCAGACGCTCCCACTGGCGATTTACGACGCGGTTCTCAGTGGGGATAATCGTGTGGCGGGGACGTTTGCGGCCCTCTCGGCGGGCCTATGCCTGGTCGTCTGCGTACTGGCCGCACGGCTGGCGGATGTGGGAAAAAGAAACGACGAGGAAAAGGGATAGCAGATCTGTCGCTATCCCCTACCGAAGGGCTATACCCCATCCTCAACTAACAACTCGACGCTAACTGAGTTGATGCAGTAGCGCTGACCGGTGGGCTTGGGACCGTCGGGGAAAACGTGGCCCAGGTGGGAGCCGCAGCGGACGCAGGTGACTTCAATGCGGCGCATCCCAAACGCCCGGTCCTCATGCATATCCACGGTGCCCAGTTTAGCGTCGTAGAAGCTCGGCCAGCCACAGTGCGAGTCGAACTTAGTCCCTGACTCAAAAAGTTCCTGCCCGCAGGCAGCGCAGACGTACGTGCCACCGGTCTTGGTGTCCACATATTTGCCCGTAAACGGCCGCTCCGTGCCCTTCTCGCGCAGGACGTGGTACTGCTCGGGCGTCAGCGTCTCTCGCCACTCCTGCTCCGTCTTCACCACTTTATCGCCGGTCATCTCGCATCTCACTTTCTTGGTGTTTCTGCTCGGTCAAACACGGGGGCCGGGCAAGACGTTCCATTCGCTTTCCGGCAGGCCTCTCGGGTACAATGGTGTTATGAACGCTCTGATTTTATTCTCGCACGGATCCCTGCTCTGCGGCGCGGGCGAGGCATTGGAGGCCCACGCGGGCCGTCTGCGGCGGACGGGCGAGTGGGACCTGGTCACCACCAGCTACCTGAACTACTCGCAGCCGACGTTTGGGGAGGCCGTAGCCGAGTGCCGGGGGCAGGGGGCGACGCGGATCGTCGTGCTGCCGTTCTTCCTCGTGCCCGGCTACTTCGTCACCAAATCCCTCCCAGAACAGGTGGAAGCGGCACGGGCCGACAGCCCTGATCTGGAGTTCGTCATCGCCGACGCTCTGGGCTTCGACGCTGGCCTGGCGGACGCCCTCATCGCCAGCGCCCAGGCCCCGTTGGGGCCGGAGCAGTGGCGCGACGACCTAACCTCGGCGGCGCGGGGCTGCCGCGCCCGGCCCGACTGCCCCCTCTACGGCACGCCCAACTGCCCGCGCGTCCCGGAAGCCGGCGATCCCGCCCGCCCGTTCGTCGAGTAGGGGAGTCCCCCGTGGCCGCCCTCCCTATTAGAAAGCATCTTATGAAAACCGCACTGCTCGTCATGGTCCACGGATCACCTAGGCCCATCGCCAACGAAGCCATGTTCCGCGTGGTCGAAGAAGTCAAGCGGCGCGGCGCGTTTGACGTCGTGGAAGTCGGGTTCATGGAATGTAATGCGCCCGACATCCCGGCAGCCATAGACGCCTGCGTCGCGCAGGGGGCCGACCGTGTCACGGCCGTTCCGTACTTCCTGCACACCGGCACGCACGTCGCCGACGACCTCCCGACCCTGCTGGAAGAGGCGCAGGCGAGGCACCCGTCCGTCGGGTTCGGGATGGGCCGGTATCTTGGAACGTCCCCGCTCTTGACCGACGTTCTGGCCGCCCGCGCCCGCGCGGCGGTCGAGGGCTGACACAGCCGTCTCAGCCTGGAACCACCTCGCAGACGGCGGCGGAGAACAGAAGCGGGTGATCCGTCGAGGACGGCACGAGATTGTCCCGCCACCACTGCGCCGCTTCGGGATGGGCCTGCGCCAGAACCTCCAGCGCCTCACCGACGGGGACGAGGTATCCCTCGCCGGTTCCCTGGGACTGACCCGACAAGACGCCCTTGATGGCCCCCCGGTGCAGCGGTCCATCCGGGCCGCACAGTGCGGGCAGGATCAGCCCCGTCCAGGCTTGGCGCACTTCCTCGGGCGCTTCCCCCGGCACGGTCGCGACGATTCGGATGCGAGCCGTGACGGCCGGGGCCGGGCGGTCCGTTGGCGGGGGCGGCCAGACGGCCTCCCCCGTCTGCCCCGGCCAGGGCCGCTTGGCCGCACCCGCGTCCGTGTTGAGAAGCGCTTGCCGCCGACCCTCCCGCGCCATCCGCAGAAACTCCACAGCCGCAGCGTGGTCTCCGAAGGCGCTCTTCGGGATGATGACGGACTGGTTCTTGGGCAGACAGAAATAAAGCGAGTGCCTGTCCTCGACCAGCGCCTCGAAACGCTCCCACGGCAAAAACGACTTCTTGCCTCCCACCATCGTGTACAAGGCGTCCAGCCTCAGAATGCGCGTGGTCCTCCCAAAAAGGGCCGTCTGGGACGCGAACCGGCGCAGGGCGAGGAACTTCGCGCCGAAGAACAGATACGCCAAAACCAGGGTGAAGGCGACGAAGCTGAGAATTCGCCTCTCGTTCATCAGGAACAAAAAGTGCCAAAAAGGCCAGCCGGGGAGACCGGCCTGCACAAAAAATCGGAGGGGCCACAGGTGCCGGGCGAGGAGCCAGCCGGACAGCAGCCAGCCGGACAGCAGCCAGCAGCCGACGTAAACCGCGTCCAGCGCCTGGAACAGCACGAGGGGCAGACGCAGGCGCCGCGCTACGGCGAACTGCTGGTAGCGCCAGCAGTCCTCTTTCGTCAGCACGTAGGTGATCCCCATGCCGCCCGACTCGCCTGCGTCCCTCTGTGACATGGGGAAGGTTACGGCACGTGCCCCCACAATTCCTGCAAGAGCCACTCAGTTTCCGCCCCCCGCCCCCAACTCTGGGGGGCCGGACGAAGAACCCGGACACAATCCCATAGGGGCGCTACTTGCCGCGCCCTCTTCCTCTTTCTCCTCTCTTGGTCCTCTGTCCTCTCCGACTCCCCCAGAATTGGGGGCGGGGGCGGAAACTGCAAGATTGGCCGGGTCCCCCTAAAACTTGCCTGCGTCCCTGCCGACAATCAGAAACGAGGACTCAGACGCTTCCATGCGGACCCTGCCGGCCAAAGCACGACTCTACCTGATCGCCATCTATGCCCTGGCCCTGCTCTGCGCCGCCTGGGCAGCTCGCGCCGCCCTGCCGGCCGTCCAGGCACAGACGTGGGAATTGGCCCTGTTCGTCGCCCTGGCCGTGGCCGCTTACGGCCGGAAGATCACGCTGATGCGCGGGACCGGCGACCGGGAGACCAGCACGCTGTCGCTGGGCTTCGCCATCACCTTCGCCGCCCTGCTGCGCTTCGGACCGCAGGGGGCCTTCGTCATCGGGACCCTGGGCTGCCTGTCGTCATGCCTTCACCCACACTGGCAGCGCGGGTTCCAGCTCGCCTTCAACGTCGCCGTGACTGCCATCTCGTCCTGGCTGGCCGGCCTGGTCTTCCTGAGCCTGAACGGGGGCGGCCTGGAACTCTCGGCGGGGCAGACAATTCCGGCCGTGGCGGCGGCCAGCCTCACTTATTTCGGCATCAACACCCTGGCGACCGCCGCCGTGATCGCCCTGTGTGCCGGACAGAGCGTGCCTGCCGTCTGGCGCGAACACTTCCTGTGGACCGCACCAGGCTACTTCGCGGGCGCGTGCATCGGGCCCTTGGCCGTATTGCTCTGCGGGGCGCGTTCGTGGCTGCTGCCGCTGTTTATCGCGCCGGTGGCCTGGCTGACATATCAGGCGTACGCTGTCTACGCGGGCCGGGCGATGGAGCGGCAGCGGCACATCGAGGAGCTGGCCGACCTGTATCTGGGCACGATCCAGAGTCTCGCCCTCGCCATTGACGCCAAGGACCAGTACACCCACCAGCACATCCTAAGGGTCCAGCGCTACGCCGTCGCCACGGCCAGGCATCTGGCCCTCAGCCCCGACGACGTCGAGGCGGTCAACACGGGCGCACTTCTGCACGATATCGGCAAACTGGGCGTGCCGGACTACGTACTGCTCAAGCCCGGCCGCCTGACTGACGAGGAGTTCGCCAAGATCAAGCGCCACCCCGAGATCGGCGCGGCCATTCTGGAGAACGTCAAGTTTCCCTGGCCGGTCCTGCCGGTCGTCAGGCACCACCACGAGCGGTGGGACGGCGGGGGCTACCCGAACGGGCTTCGCGGGGAGGAGATCCCGAGGACGGCTCGGATCCTGGCCGTGGCGGACGCCTACGATGCCCTGACGACGTCGCGCTCCTACCGCAGCGCTTGGACCCACGAGGCGGCTCTGGCTGAGATCCGGCTAGGGGCCGGGACACAGTTCGACCCGGATGTGGTGGAGGGGTTCGCGGCGGTGATCTCGCCGCTGGTGGCGGAGAGGGAGGCGGCCTCGCACCCCCCAGCGACCGAGGAGCCATCCGAGGCGGGCGCGATCGTCAAGGCCGACGACGCAGCCCGACAGATTCAGCGGGCGTCGTCCGAACTCTGGGCGCTGTATGAAGTCGCCCAGACACTTTCGTCGAGCCTGGGCTTGCAAGAGACGCTCGAAATACTCGGCCGCAAGCTGGGGGCGATCCTGCCCGGCACCGCCTGCCTGTTCCTGCTCCGCAACGGGGCCGAGGGCAACCTGATGGCCCGCGTCTCGGTGGGTCTGAACCAGGAATTCTTTCACGGCGCAAGCGCGTCCGGGCTTGCCAGCCAGTCGCTGGGCGTCGCCACGAGTCGCCGGACGTACCGGGGCGAGTACGACCCCGCCGACTTGCGCCTCTTGGCCACGCCGGGAGACTGGGAAGACCTGCGGACATCTCTGATCGTGCCGATCGTGCATCAGGGCGAGGTGCTAGGGACGATCAACCTGTACCACCCGCAGCCTAATGCGTTCGGCCCACACGACCAGCAGCTTTTGGAGACCATCGCCGAGCGGGCGGCGATGGCACTCTACAACGGCCTCCTCTACGACCGGACACGCTCCCACGCGAACACGGACCCGCTGACAGGCCTGTTCAACTTCCGGTACCTGACCCAGCATGTGGACACGCTGTGCGCCCAGGCGGACCCGGACCAGGACGTTCTCGCTCTGCTGTGTCTGGACCTGGACTCGTTCAAGCCGATCAACGACAACTTCGGGCACCAGAAGGGTGACCGGGTATTGTGCGACCTGGCGGAGATCTTTTGCAACAGCGTTCGAGCCTCGGACGTGGTGGCCCGCTACGGCGGGGACGAGTTCCTGATTGTGATGCCCGGTGCAGGCTCTGCCGAGGCGCAGGCGATGGCCCAGCGCCTGCTCGCGGCCGTCACGGCCTACGACCCCGGCCTGGTGCATGACCAGTTGGGCAGCCTCCGGCTCGGCGTCTCGGTGGGCGTAGGCGGCTTCCCCCAGGATGGGACCGACTGCGCGGCCCTGATCTCCGCCGCCGACTCGGACATGTACCGCCAGAAGACGCAGCGCAAGCTGGGCAAGCTGGCCGCACCGGGCCGGGAGGAGCCGGAGGCAGCTGCCCGTGTAGAGCCACCAATGTTGATTCTTCTTGAGGCGGCGTGACCCTTCCATATGGGAACGGCCGAGAGGGAGCGGCTTAGGGGACGGGGTCTTCGCCTTCCACAATGCGGCACAGGGCCTCGACCACGGCAGGATCGAACCGTGAAC
>JAYTRQ010000564.1:0-11374 GCA_043746125.1 Armatimonadota bacterium
GATCCCTGCCTCACCCCAGGACCGGCTGGACGTCGGCGGCGAGGCGGGCGTGTTCGTCCTGCCCGGCTCCCTGCTAGGCGGCTTCAAGCTGCCCGAAGCAAACCTGATGCTGGCGACGGACGTAGACATTTTCGGGCACCGGGCGCACCAGAAGCCGCCCAAGCGGGTCTTCAAAGAGGGTCTGAAGATCACGTCCTATCTGGAGCTGCGCGAGGGGGACTACGTCGTCCACATTCACCACGGTATCGGGCGCTACGGCGGCATCTCGCGGCTCAAGGGGACCGACGGGGCAGAGCGTGATTACCTGCTGCTGGAATACGACGCGGGCGACAAGGTCTACGTGCCGACCGATCAAGTAGACCGCGTCCAGAAGTACATCGGCTCGCAGGAGTCGCCGCCGGTCGTCACGCGCCTGAACAGCGGGGACTGGCAGCGGGCCACCAAGAAGGCCAAAAAGCAGGTGCAGGAGATGGCCGCGGACCTCGTCAAGCTGTATGCCGCCCGCAAGGCCGCGACCGGACACGCCTTGCCGCCGGACACGCCCTGGCAGACCGAGATGGAAGACGCCTTTCCTTACGAGGAGACGCCGGACCAGATGGCGGCCATTGAGGACGTCAAGAAGGATTTGGAAGACGAGAAGCCGATGGACCGGCTCATCTGCGGCGACGTCGGCTACGGCAAGACCGAGGTCGCAATCCGCGCGGCCTTCAAGGCCGTCAACTCGGGCCGTCAGGTCGCCATTCTCTGCCCGACCACGATCCTGGCCCAGCAGCATCTGGGCACGTTTCGGGAGCGCCTCGCCGCCTACCCCGTCAAGATCGAGATGCTGTCACGGTTCGTCTCCAAGGCCGAGGCGACACAGACATTAAAGGGACTGGCCGAAGGCACCGTAGACATCGTCATCGGAACGCACAAGATACTCTCCAAGGACGTCAATTTCCACAAGTTGGGCCTGCTGGTCGTGGACGAGGAGCAGCGCTTCGGGGTCGTCCACAAGGAACGCATCAAGCAGATGAAGAAGAACGTGGACGTCCTGACCCTGACGGCCACGCCTATTCCCCGGACGCTGCACATGACGCTGTCCGGCATCCGGGACATGTCGCTGATTGACGACCCGCCGGAGGGCCGGATGCCCATCAAAACCTACGTCAAGGAGTATGACGACGAGCTAGTCCGCGAGGTCATCCTACGCGAGCTGGACCGGGGTGGCCAGATCTACTTCCTGCACAACCGCATCGAGTCCATCACGCACGTGGCGGAAAAGGTCCGGCGGCTCGCCCCGACGGCCCGTGTCGAGATCGCCCACGGCCAGATGCACGAGGATGACCTGGAAGACGTCATGCTGCGCTTCGCGCACAAAGAGTTTGACGTCCTGGTGTGTACGACCATCGTTGAGTCGGGTCTGGACATCCCCAACGTCAACACCATCATCGTGGACAACGCCGACCGCTTGGGCCTGGCCCAGTTGTACCAGTTACGCGGGCGCGTCGGGCGGGCGCGGCGTCAGGGCTACGCTTATCTTCTATACCGCAAGGACAAGCAGTTGTCGGATGTGGCCGAGAAGCGCCTGAGCGCCCTGCGCGAGTTCCAGGAACTGGGCAGCGGCTACAAAGTGGCCCTACGGGACCTGGAAATACGCGGCGCGGGCAACCTCCTGGGCGCGGCCCAATCGGGCACGGTCGCCACCGTCGGCTTCGACCTGTACACGCAGCTCTTGTCCCAGGCGATTAACGAGATGCGGGGCGAGCCGTCCGAAGGCGACTTCGAGCTGCCGAACGTCGCCATGCCGCTGGACGCCCTTATCCCCAGTGTCTATGTGCCGTCCGAGGCCGAGCGGATATTGATGTACAAGAAGCTGACGGCCGTCCGCAAGACCGACGACGTCCAGCGCATCCAGGACGAGTTTGAGGACCGCTACGGCGATCCGCCCCGGCCGGTCTGGAACCTGCTCGCTCTGCTGCGCCTGCGCCTGCGCTGTCAGGGGGTCGGCATCAGCAGCATCGTGGCGGAGAAGCGCCGCGTTGCCGTGCGCTTCAGGGGCACGCATCTGACTCAGGACATCATTAAGAATCTGGCGCGTA
This sequence comes from Armatimonadota bacterium, assembly GCA_043746125.1. GTDB lineage: Bacteria > Armatimonadota > Armatimonadia > Armatimonadales > Capsulimonadaceae > JANXMY01. Next base: position 2,082 of record JAYTRQ010000564.1, read on the forward strand.
AGTACATGCAGCACCAGTTCCTCCCCGACGTCGTGTTCCTCGCAACCCCGGAAGTGCCTGCCAAGATGCTCACCGCCGTGGAAGAGATGATCGAGGTCCTAGCGAAAGTCCTGCCCCCCAAGATCGAGCCGGTCAAAGCCGTTCCCGCCCGGCCCTCCCTGCTGGACCACAAAGAAGCGCCTGCGCGTAATGGCACGGACGCACCCAAACCCGACAGGCCGAAACCCGACAGGCCGAAATTACCCGCCAACCGCAAGGCGCCCGAAGCCCCGGAAGCGGACGAGTCGAAGACGCGCAACTTGGTGAGCAACCAGATTTCGGCCCGTCGGCGCGGCACGTACACGCGGGGGCGGTGATGCACATTGAGACGGTGACGTTACGCGCCGCCGATCTTGGCGCTCTGCACACGTTTTATGCGGATCGTCTTGGCCTCCCTGCCGCTCTCGACGACTGGGGCGAGTGCCTGACGGTGACGGTCAACTCGTCCCAGCTAGTCTTTCAGCACGAGGCAGGCTTTGCCGGGGTCTATCATTTCGCCTTCAACGTCCCGGAAAACCGCCTGGCCACAGCACAGGCGTTCCTGGAAGAGCGAGGCATAGCGCTCCTCGCAGACGGCGATGGCGAGACGGTGTTTGACTTCGATTTCTGGAACGCGCACGCGCTCTACTTCCATGACGCGGCCGGTAACATTGCGGAGTTCATCGCGCGTCACGAACTGGCAAGTACGTCGTCGGGGGTGCACGCGCGGCCGTTCTCGCCCTCCGAAATACAGAGCATCAGTGAGATCGGGCTGCCCAGCCTCAACGTTCCTGCCCTCGCCACCCTGCTTTCCGCGTCAGGCGTTGCCCCCTACCGCGAGACCAGCCCCACGTTTATGCCGCTCGGCGACGCTCACGGCCTGTTCATACTGGTCCCGGCCGGGCGCGTCTGGTTCCCCGATACCGGCATAGCCGCCGAAGCCTATCCGGTGCAGGCCGTGGTACGGAACGACGCAGGGGCACGTTTCGACGTTCAAGGCGTTCCTTACCAAATCACAACGCTCTGATGCCTCTGCCTGCGGCGTAGCGCGTGCGTGCGCGAGGATAACAGCCAAACATTATGGCGGGCAGGCGTGGTATACTGAGGCCATACGGGTCATCACTCTTTGGTATCAAGATAGCCAGGGAACCATGTGACTCAACGAGAAGACGGAAGCGGCAGGGAGAACACAATGACCATAACAAGTAGGCTTCTCGTGCGTGGATCGCTTCTGGCGGTCGCGGCCCTGCTTCTCGCGCCCACGGCCCAGGCCGCCCCGGCTCCTCAGCCGCCCTCCGCCTATGCCGGATGGAGTCACGGGCCTTCCACGTCAAAAGCCTCCTTCCCCATCGGCGTCTGGCTGCAAAGCCCTTCCAACGCGGCGAAGTATCAGGCGGCGGGCATTAACTTCTACGTGGGGCTGTGGCAGGGACCGACCGAAGAGCAATTGGCCGCGCTGAAGGCGGCGAAGATGCCGGTCATCTGTGAGCAGAACGCCGTCGGGCTCGCCCACAAGGCCGACCCCACCATCATCGGGTGGATGCACCAGGACGAACCGGACAACGCCCAGCCGATCACCGACCCAGCGACGGGCAAGCCGGCGGGATACGGCCCCTGCGTCCCGCCCACCCGCATCATCACCGACTACGCCCGGCTGCATGCCGCCGACCCGACGCGGCCCGTGCTGCTGAACCTGGGCGAAGGCGTGGCGAACGACACCTGGATCGGGCGCGGGTCGGGCGCGACCCTGGGCGACTACCCACAGTACGTCAAGGGCAGCGATATCACGTCCTATGACGTCTATCCGGTGGCGGGCCTGGGAAAGCCGGACGGCGAGAACTACCTCTGGTACGTCGCCAAAGGCGTCACGCGCCTCGTCGGCTGGACAGGCGGCAGCAAGCCGATCTGGAACGTCATCGAATGTACGCACATCGGCAGTGACCGGGAGCCGACGCCACAGCAGGTGCGCTCCGAGGTCTGGATGTCGCTCATTCACGGCTCGCGCGGCCTAGTCTACTTCGTCCACGAGTTCAGCCCGAAGTTCAACGAACACGCGTTGCTGGATGACCCGCCCATGCTGGCGGCCGTCACCGCTATTAACCAGCAGATCCAGGCGCTCGCGCCCGTTCTGAACAGCCCCACCGATGCTCAGGGCGCCACAGTGCTTTCGTCTGCCGCGCAAACCCCCATTGACCTAATGGTGAAACGTCAGGGAAAGACGACTTACCTATTCGCAGTCGGGATGCGGAACGGCGCGGCGTCGGGGTCGTTCACCGTTCACGGCCTGCCCAAGACGGCGCGGGCCGAAGTCATGGGCGAGTCCCGGACCATCGCTGTGAAGAGCGGCAGGTTCGCCGATGCCTTTGCGCCTTATGAAGTCCATCTTTACCAGATTCAGGAGTAGATCAGCCTCTATGTCACACCTCAGTAACCTCATAATCGCTACAGTCTTGGGCGCGTTCAGCCTGCCGGCGGGCCACGCTGCCGTGCTGACGAAAGGCGTCCCAACCCGCATCATGCCGCTGGGGGACTCGATCACCGAAGGCAAGTTCTACCCGGCGGGCGGCTATCGCATTCTCCTTCAGCAGAGACTCAAGGTGCTGGGCTACGCGGTGCGGTTCGTTGGTAAGGAAGACAGTGGACAGCCGGGCAACGAGACCGGGTTCTCCCAGGGGATGACCAACCCCAACCACGAGGGCTACGGCAGCTTTCGGATTGACGAGGCGGATGGCGGCGGGTCGGAAGAGGGTCATGCCGCGCCGCCCATCACTCAGACGCTGGCGAATGACAGGCCGGACGTGATCCTGATGATGCTCGGCACCAATGACGTCCTTCAGCAGCACGATTTGGGGGGTCTGTTAGGCCGTCTGGACGGCCTGGTCGGGCACGTCTTTAGCGCCCAAAAGACGGTGACGCTTGTCATCGCAAGCATCACGCCACTTTCAGATCGCAGCCGGGACGCCGTCGCCCAGACCTACAACTCAGGCATCCCACTGATCATCGCCAAGTACAGGGCGCGGGGCGTCAAGATCATTTTCGCGGACATGCATGGGGCGCTTGACCCAGACGCAGACCTGTCCGACGGCGTCCACCCGACGGCCTCCGGGTTTCAGAAGATGGCGGACGTCTGGACGACGGCGCTCACCGGGATTGCTCCGGCCGCACCGCCGCCTCTGCCACCCGCGCCGCGTGTCAAAAGCGCCGCGCTGTCGTTCGAGACGGCCGCACCCGACCCCAGCAAGAGCGCCTACAGTCTCGGCTTCCAGTTCAAGGTCGGCCCCAACGGCCTGAGCGTCCACGCATTAGGCTACCTCAACGACGGAGCGGCGGGCGCCCAGGCCGTCCATTCCGTCGGAATTTATGACGACGGGACGCATCAACTCGTGACGCCGGTTGTCCAGGTAACGACGTCCGGCGGCGACCTCAGCGGGCGGAGTGCCACGTTCAGCTACGTCGGCCTGCCCACCGTCGTGCGCCTGTTGCCGAATAGCACGTACGACCTGATGGGCACGACGGCGGGCGTTGGCTTTCTCAAAGCGCCTACGGGAGTAGTCTTCGCCCCTGGCATTGTCACCGGATCAGTCAAATCCGTCTACGCGGCGGTCTCCACGCTGACGTTCCCCGACTCGGCCTACGCGGCGAACGACCCGGCGAACATCGGGCCTAACTTCCGGACGCCTTGAACTTCCGGACGCCCTGAAGGGGAGCCCGCGCAGGCTCAGGCGGCCCATTCCAGTTGAGTCAGGCTCTTCCCTTTGAGCGTGGACGGGCAGGGAAGCGGCTGGCTCCCCATGCCAAACTGCGGCGCGTCGCCGGCGAGCAGGGCGTGGATCTGCGCGGCGGGCATGGGCCGGGCGAAGTAGTAGCCCTGCCCCTGGTCACAGCCGAGCGATTGGAGATGGGTCCTCTGCTCCGCCGTCTCGATGCCTTCGCTGGTGATGCAGAGGTTGAGGGCTTTGGCGAGGCTGACGATGGCGCAAACGATGGCGAAGTCCCCGGCGTTATCCCCCATTTTGCCGATAAAGGACCGGTCTATCTTGAGGGTGTTGATCGGCAGGCCCGACAGGTAAGCCATCGAGGAGTATCCGGTGCCAAAGTCGTCCACGGCCAGGCGGATGCCGGCTTCCTTCAGGCGGAGCAGCTTGGGCAGGGTCGCGTCGGGGTTCAGCATCATCACGCTCTCGGTGATCTCAAGCTTCAGGGACTCACAGGGGAGGCCCGATGCCTCCACCACGGCAAGGACGTCGTCCACAAGCTCCGGTTGCTGGAGTTGGCGCGCGGACAGGTTCACGCTGACCGTCAGCGGCGGCTCCTGTGGGCAGGCCCGCTGCCACTCCCGCGCCTGGCGGCATGCCTCGCGCAGCACCCATCTCCCCAAAGGGACGATGATGCCGGTCTCTTCCGCCAGCGGGATGAAATGGCCGGGCAGGACCATCCCCCGCGCGGGATGCCGCCAGCGGACCAGGGCCTCGACCTCGTTAATACGGCCCGTCTTCAGGTCCACGATGGGCTGGTAATGGAGTTGAAATTCTTCCTTCTCCAGCGCCCGGCGCAGGTCCATCTCCAGCTCCAGCCGCTCCATCGCATGCGTACTCATGCTGCGGTCGAAGAGGGCGAACTGGGACTTGCCCTTCGCCTTGGCCTCGTACATGGCCGTGTCCGCGTCGCGGAGCAGGTCCGTGGGCGAGCAGTCGCCGTCGCTGCTGGCGATCCCGAGGCTGCCCGTAGTGAAGACTTCACGCCCCCCGATCGTTAGCGGCACGCGCAGGGTGTGGACAATGCGCTCGGCCAGGGGAACGATATGGTTCTCCTCAGCCAGACACTCAAACACGATGGTGAACTCGTCGCCGCCGAAGCGGGCGACGGTGTCACCGGCGCGGACGGAGGCGCTCAGGCGCTCGGCGACCGTCACCAGCAGGTGGTCCCCAGCCTCGTGCCCCAGGCTGTCATTGACGACTTTGAAGTTGTCCAGGTTCAGGAAGATGACGCCGACCGTGCTCTTGTAGCGCTTGGCCCGGGTCAGGGCGGCTTGCAGGCGTTCCATGAACAGGGCGCGGTTGGGCAGGTTCGTCAGCGTGTCATGGAAGGCCTGATGCGCCAATTGCTCCTCGAACGCCTTGCGCTCGCCGATGTCGCGGCAGGTCAGCAGGATGCCCTCAATGCCGGGTTCACTCAGCAGGTTTGCCAGGATGAGGTCGGAGACGTGCCACGACCCGTCCGCGTACCGGACGCGGACTTCGGCCCGCAGACTGTCCTGGGGACTGTCCCCGGAAGAACTACCGGCCTGCGCCACGAAGGCGCGGCAGTGCGTCACCTCGCTCGGGTGGATCAGGGCGAACAGAGACATCTTCTCCAGCTCCTCCGGCGCGTACCCCCACAGGTGCCGGGCGGCGGCGCTGACGTAGCGGATTTCCCCCTCCAGGTTGACGATGGCGATGACGTCAGAGGCGTGACAGATCATCGCCCGGAAGTGCTGCTCGCTCTGGCGCAACGCCTGCTGCTCCCCGGCAAGCCGCAGGCCCGCCCGGCGCGCCCGGTCGAAGCTGGAGGCGGTCACGAACAGGACGAGGGCGGAGACGAGCAGCACGGCGACCGTGCCGACGTCGGCGGTGCCGTTCGCGGAGGTGGCCGCCACGTTGTATTCGCGGTTCGCGTCCAAGATGGCGTCGCAGAGCGCATCATGCGCCGGGCTGAGACGGTCGCTGCGGGTTTGACGCGCCCCGTCCTTGTTCCCGGCCTTCAAGAGGCCCATCTCTAGGTCCACCCAATGCGTATACGAGAATAATTTCTGCTGCACTTCCGTGGAGCGGCCGCGTGCGCCAAGCGAGCTGAATAGCCTCAGGTGCTGGTCGGCCTGGGCCTCCAGATTCTCCACCGACGCCTCGTAGCCACCCAGTAGGCTCGGATCGGCGGAGATCTCCCCTTCCACTGTGTTGAGCTGATGGACGGTCAGGTCCAGGCGCATCAGCGACAACTGCCCCTGCCGCAGCCGGTCGGAGGCGTGCTGGAAGCGGAGGATGACCAGCGCGATGCCGCCTCCGACCACCAGCGCGGCCAGCAGCCCCCCGGCTGCAGGGAGAAACGCCGCCGTCCTGAGAAAGCGTCTCCCGGTGGCGCGCCAGGGTTTATTCGCTTGCATTGTTCTGTCCTTGCTCCTCGGCCTTATGGCTTCTGGTCCTCAGGCGGCGATCCGCAGCGGTATGGAGGCCCGCGCCTGCGAGGAAGCTTGGGAGGAAGCGTAGGGAGAAGCCTGGGAGGAGATGAGCGTGTCGAAGAAGACCAGGCGCTGGACCTCGGTCAGAGACGTCTGCCCAGCGAGGACGCGGGCACAGGCGTCTTCCGCCATGCTCCGGTAGCCGTAGTGGCCGGCCACGCGCTGGAGCGCCTCAACGGTCTCGCAGGCAGCGATCATGCGCTGCATCTCCGGGGCGACCGGGAATACCTCATGGACGCCCAGCCGCCCGTGATACCCATTCTGGCCGCACCGGTCGCAGCCGGCGGCCTGCCAGAGAGTCGGCGGGTCAGTCGGGTCACAGCCCAGCAGGGAGCATTCTTCCGGCGTGGGGCGGGACGCCGCCTTGCAGTGGGGGCAGAGCATACGGACCAGCCGCTGGGCGGTGATGCCGATCAGGGCCGTACTGAGCAGGAACGGCTCGATGCCCATATCGGTCAGGCGCGGGATGGCACTGGCCGCGTTGTTACAGTGGAGGGTGGACAGCACCAAATGCCCCGTGAGGGCAGCCCGGATGGCGGTCTCGGCCGTCTCCTTGTCGCGAATCTCGCCCACGAGGACGATGTCGGGGTCCTGGCGCAGAATGGCCCGGAGCTGGACGGCGAAGGTCAGCCCCACCTTCTCGTTGACGTGCGACTGGTTGATCCCGTCTATGTCATACTCGACCGGGTCCTCGCACGTCATGATGTTGTTGCTGATCTCTTTGAGCTGGTTAATGGCGGCATACAGGGTCGTCGTCTTGCCGCTCCCAGTCGGGCCGGTCACGAGGACGAGGCCATACGGCTTGTGGATGATGTCCTGGAAGAGCCGCAGGTTGGTTTCGGCAAACCCAAGCTCGCCCAGCGACCGGAGGGTAGCCCCTTTGTCCAGGATACGCAGGACGACCCTCTGCCCGTGGTAGTTGGGCAGGACCGAGACGCGCAGGTCTATGGTACGGCCGTCAGCGGTGATGGCGGTGCGCCCGTCCTGGGGGATGCGGTACTCGACGATGTCGAGCTGGGCCATGATCTTGAGGCGGGCGGTCAGAGCCGCCAGCAGCCGGGACGGCAGCTCGTGCATCAGGCAGAGGCGGCCGTCTATGCGGTAGCGGATCTCGATCCGGTCTTTGCGCGGCTCGATATGGATGTCGCTGGCGTGCAGCCGGACCGCGTCCAGCAGGATCTGGTTGACCAGACCGGCCAGGGGGCGCAGTTCGGCCTCGGTGAAACGCTCGCTGTTGGCATCCCGGCCGTCCATCTGGAACTGCCCTAGGGCCTCCATCACCAGGCGGGTCATGGAGTCGGCCGTGGAGCGGCTGCCGCCGACCGTCCCATAGGCGGCGTCAATCGCCTCGCGGAGACGCTCCTCGCCGGCGAGGACGGGTTCCACACGCATCTTGGAGAGCTGGCGTACGATGTCCAGCGCCTCGACGTCGCCGGTGTCCTTCATCGCCAGGAGCATCCGCCCACCGCTTGCCTGAACCGGCAGGACGACGTGGCGGCGGCACAGCTCGGCGGGGAGCAGCGCCAGCGCCTCCGGGGCTGGGGCGGCATCCTGGAAGTGCCAGGCACTGACGCCGTTCTGGAGGGCGCACGCCTGGAGCAGACGCTTCTCGGTGAGCAGGCCGTTCTGGACCAGGATTTGTCCTAGCGGCTGGTAGTGCTTCCGCTGCAATGCCAAAGCCTGTTCAAGTTGTTCGGGAGTCAGGAGCCGCTGGGAGATCAGCAGGTCCCCCAGCCGTTTACGATAAAGTTGCATTTACGGCACCATTGTCCTGCGTGTGTGGGTCTGTCTACCTTCCCTCAAAGGCTTGATGAGTGCGGCTTGTTGGATGTGTCCAGATGCGGCGATGTTAGGGTGAGGGATCGTAACTCTCAACTGGCGGTAGCTCCTACAGGTTTTTTGCCCGTAAAAGTATTGTAGGTATTGCTACCGCTTTCTTTAGGGCTGACGCGTTGGAGGGCAGCACGTATGCTAAGATGGACTCCCACGCTAGGAACTGTTTGACACCAACGAACGGTAATGAATCGTGCGGGAAGTGCCGAACATATGGTGACCACGCCGACTTCTACCGCCCCGTGAGAGGATTGCCTGCACACAATGGACATCGAAGAGCTGTTACGGAAAACCGTCGCCTCCAAGGCCTCCGACCTGCACCTGACCGTCGGCGCCCCTCCCACCATCCGCCTCTACGGTGAGATGCAGCGGCTGGGCTACCCTGAGATGACCCGTGACGCCCTGCAGATGATGCTGCTGTCCATCCTGACGGCCGACCAGCAGAACCAGTTTGAAGAGAAGCACGATCTGGACTTCAGCATCGAGATCCCGGACCTGGCCCGTTTCCGTGTCAACTTCTTCATGGGGCGTCGCGGCGAGGGGGCGGTCTTCCGGGTTATTCCGACGGAGATCAAGTCGTTCGCCGACCTGTGCCTGCCGCCCATCCTGGCCCAAATGGCGCGGGAGGAGCGCGGGTTGGTGCTGGTGACCGGGCCGACAGGTTCGGGCAAGTCTACGACCCTGGCCGCAATGGTGGATCTGATCAACTCGGAGCGCGGGGCGCACATCCTCACTGTGGAAGACCCTATCGAGTTTGTCCACCCGCACAAAAAATGCCTGGTCAACCAGCGCGAGGTGAAGGTCCACACCGAGTCGTTCGCGTCCGCCCTGCGGGCGGCCCTGCGAGAGGACCCGGACGTCATTCTAGTTGGCGAGATGCGGGATTTGGAGACGATCTCGTTGGCCGTGTCAGCGGCAGAGACGGGGCACTTAGTCTTTGGAACGCTACACACGTCCAGCGCTGCCCAGACGGTGGACCGGATCATTGACGTCTTCCCCCCCCACCAGCAGTCGCAGATCCGTACACAGTTGTCCGAGTCGCTTCAAGGGGTGATCGCCCAGACACTCGTCCCCAAGGTCGGCGGCGGGCGCGTGGCGGCTTTAGAGATCATGGTGACGACGGCCGCCGTCAAGAACCTGATCCGGGAGGGCAAGACGTTCCAGCTGCCCTCCGTCATCGAGACCGGTTCCACAGTCGGGATGCAGACCTTGAGCCAGGCCTTGCAGG
>JAYTRQ010000565.1:0-3700 GCA_043746125.1 Armatimonadota bacterium
GTCATCAACGGCCGCGTCTACGTCGCCACGTTCTCGAACCAGCTCCAGGTGTACGGCCTGCTGGCCCAGCCGGTCGCCCAGAAAGCGGCGAGCCGCTGACGTGTTTTGGCTTGTGGCCGCCGCTCAGACCGGGGCGTCGGCCCCCCACGCGAACGCGGCGGCCTTGACCGTCTGGTAGTTGGCATCCAGGGCGGGTTCCAGGAGCAGCAGGGCGGCGATGCGCCGGGCCATTGCCCGGACCTCCTGCGCCTCCTCGGGCGTCAGGTCGCGCCCCAGCAGGGCCGCCTCGCGGTACGACAGCCACTTCTTCATCACCTGGTAGCCACCGATGGTGTAGTCCCAGACGCGGGCGGGGACGTTCTTCCAGTAGGCGACGCCGTTCAGGAACACGTCGCGCGTCGTCCCGCCCATGCAGGCCGCCGCCTGTTCGCCCAGTCCCGTCCACCCGGCCTGCTCCTCGGGCGTGCTGGCCCGCTCCACGCTTCTCCCCTTGCCCGGCATGGTGACGCCGCCTTGACCACCGTGCCCCCACCCCGCCGTCACCCGGAGGTCCCCCTGCGCGGGCTGAAGCATCCCGCCTCCGACCCGCGCGAGGACACCCACCGTCCGCAGCTCCGCCCGGATCGTGCCGATCGTGACACCGGGGACGGCGGTCTCCGTGTCCAGCAATGCGGCCACCTGCCGCCCCAGGGCCACCGAGGCTTCGAGGGCGTCCCGGCCGTCGGGCAGGGGGAGACGCGGCCAGTCCTGCCGTAGCGCCCCGCCGTTCTCCGCCCGGTAGGCGGGGGTATGAAGGATGGCAAGGGTGTGGTAAAAAAGGCTTTCAGCGTCGTGTCGTTCGGAACCCCTCCCGGCTCGTTCCTCGCCACCCTCCCCGATGCGGAGAGGGGAAGAGTTTTGGAGGAGAGAGAAGGGGCCGCTTGCCTCCTCCGAGACTCCTTGCCCACCCGTTGTACCCGCTGCAGAGGCCCTGCGAGCAGGGGCGGGAGGGTCGGCGCTCGCGCCGGGGTGGCTTCCCACAGGAATTAGGGGCCTCTCCCGGAGATACTCCCTGGCCCGCTCCGAGAGGTTCGGGCGCGGCTCCTCGGCGGCGTTCCCCATGTCCAGCAGAGACATCTGGCCCTTGGGGCGCAGGAGAAGGGGGAAGAAGCTAGACAAACCGTTGCCAAAGTTGTCTGCTAATATCCGAACAGGAAGGCCCCTATCAAATTTCTCCATCGGCTGCTTTTGACGCGCCTCTATCCAGACATTCCCCGGAAACACTTGCGACAGATACTCAGGTCGGCTTCTATCCAAGAGCTTGGTTTTAGGCTCCCAATAAAGCCAACGAACGTCTAAGGGGCGATAGCAGTAGCGGACAATGTTTTGCGGAAGAAAGCCGCGTTTGCTAAGAAAGGTTCGGGTGGCGATTGGATCAAAGCCCGCGAAGCTGTCCATCACGCCCGGCGCGATCTGCTTCATCTGCTCATGGCTGATAGCCGGGTCAAAGTACTGCGTCATGCGCTGTTCGAGCCGCGCCCGGTCAATATCCACCACAACATCGTCGCGGCTTGTCTTGACGCCGGGGAATGAGACAGGAAAAACATCGGGCAGAAGAGGCCAAGAAAGGTAGGCGTCATTGAACAAGCGCGGCTTGAAGGGCAAGCCAATCTGAGCGACAGGGACGAGGGCCTTATAGTGCCCTGCAAAGTCCGAACTTTGGATACTCTCTAACAGGGCCGCCCGCCGGTCCGCTGCACGGGCTTCGTCGGCATCCCGGTACAGGATATGGCAGGACTTCCCGTCTTCCTTCTTGACGAGCAGGCTGATTGCGGTGCCCACCTTGATACCAACCGACGTGCCTTCCAGCGCAAAGACGGTCTCACTCGTCTTGCCGTCAGGCGCGTACTCCGAGATGATACGGTCTCCGTGCAGATTATCAACCCAAATCTGGTCGAATACCTCGGTGAACCGCTCCCGCATTCCCGTAAACGACAGCCCATCCAGCCAGGAATAGTTCGAGATGAAGCAGACGATGCCTTTGCCGGTTCCCTCCGTGATGCGCCGCTCTGCCATACGAAAGAAGCGGATGTACAGGTCGTTCAGGCCCTGCCCTTGGGGCGCGGGCGCGGTCTTCGTCGTCCGGTAGGCTGTGGACAAGGCACGCTCCTCAGCCACGGCGACGCCCGCGAAGCTGTTATACGGGGGATTGCCCAGGATGACCAAAATCGGCTTGGCCTGCTTCACCTGGTCAGCGGCGTCGCGCTCCGCTTCCAGTTCGGGGAACAGCAGGTGTGACTTCGGCTCCTTCGCCGGCTCCCACCCCGTCAAGGCATTGGTCAGGAAGACGCCTGCCCGCTCGGAGTGGACATCCGAGAGAGGTGCCCCGGCATTCTGGAGCAGCAGGCCAAGCTGCAAGTGGGCCACGACGAACGGCGCAGGCAGGATCTCGAAGCCGAAGACCCGCTCGGTCGCCGCTTTCTTCAGGTCGCTGCCGACCAGGGCATCGCCCCCCTGCGACTCCAGCGTCTCGTGGATACGCTTCAAGACCTCGACCAGGTAGGCTCCCGTGCCGCAGCAGGGGTCCAGGACATAGACGCGCGGGTCAGCCAGGCCGTCAGGGATGTCCAGTTCATCGCGCAGAACAGCGTCCACGCGGGCGACTTGGTAGCGGACGATCTCCGGCGGCGTGTACCAGACGCCCAGGTCCCGGCGCAGCTCGGGGTCAAAGGCTTGCAGGAACGGCTCATAGAAGTATTGGACGGCCAGCCCGGTATCAAAGCTCGCGAAAAAGGCGGGCCGGTCCACACGGTTCAGCGCGGCCCCTGTCCATTCCAGCACCTCGACCAACCTCAGAGGCCCTAGCTTGGACGGCTGGGCGACCTGCTCGAACAGGGCGCGGATCATCGGCACATGCAGCTCCCAGGCGGCGTCCTTCCAATGGAAACGTGCCGAGGGCGACTGCGCTTCCGGCTTCTTGCTCCACAGCACCCAGGCCGAGAAGATGCCGTAGAAGAGGGTCTGCACCAGCGTCGAGCGGAAGAAGTGGTCGCCCTTGCCGCCCTCGAATTTCAGCCCCAGGGCCTCTTCCAAGGCGGCCCGGACCGGCGCAAGGGCGGGCATACCCGCCGTCTCGATCCGGCTCTTGGCGTCGCGCGCGTAGGAGGCCAGGAACCAGGCGACGGCTTCGGGCGTTGCCAGCGGCGCGGCGTGGAGCAGGACGCGCTTGACGTACTCGATGAACCGCTCCCCATGCACAGCCACGGCCGACTCGGGGTGCGCGGCCAGCGTCCAGAACGCGGCCTCGGTGGGGGCGAACGAGAAGGTCTCCAGAACGGCCTTTTGGCCCGTCTCGTCCCGGCCTACCAGGACGAAATCGCGCATATTGGTGACCAGCACCTGCCGGTACTTGGTCCAGTACTTGTCCACCTGCTCACTAGCCGCGATCTTGTGGACATCATCGCCCGTGCCCTTGACTTCCAGCACGCCGCGTGACGGCAGCAAACCAGGTATCTGGGCAGCGTCCCCCGCTTTCCCCATCTGATCGGGCGTGAAAAAGCCGCCATCGGGGATGCCCGCGCCCGTGTTTTTGAGGTTGATGATACAGCGCACGCCGGGTTTCAAAGTCTTGCCGACGGCATTGAACAGCCCGCTGACGGCGGGATAGTAGGAAGTCTCCTTGACGCCCGCCCCGCTGGCATGGATCGCATGGAGTTCCGAG
>JAYTRQ010000566.1:0-3700 GCA_043746125.1 Armatimonadota bacterium
GTCAGCGTGTCGGGGAAGTCGAACGTCCACGCGGCGATGACGTCATCTTTGTCCCCGTCGCCATTGAACCGAGCCAAATAGATTCCCTTGTAGGGACCCGGAACGTCCCCGGCGTAATGCCGCCCGACCGTGTTCTCGGCGAAGACGCGCAGGGCGGCGGCGTGGGGCAGCCACGAGTCCTCATTGCCCGCCTCGCCCCCGCCCGCCTCGTACATCGAGATGAAGCCGTTCCACTTCGGATAGTAGTAGAACTGATGGGATGGCAGGATGCCGAGTCGCCAGCCCTGCAAGTATTGGCGGACGACGTAGCGTGCCACCTGGGCTTTGGGCGCGTTGTCCCAGCCGTAGCCCTGCTCGGTCTGCCAGATCGCCTTCGCCGTGTCCCCGTGGGCGTCCATAAAATGCCGCAGATCGGCCAGCATGGAGGGGTTGCCGAACTGCTCCCAGCTTTCGCCGGGTCCGGGGTAGGTGTGCGTCGAGACCGCGTCCAGGGACTTGTTCGCGCCTCGGTCATAAATCGTCTGGGCAAACCGCAGGGTCTCGGGCAGCCCGACACAGTCCGGCCCCATCACCGTGCAGGCCGGGTCCGCCCGGTGCGCCCCGGCCGCGAACGGGACGAGGCATTTGGTGACGTAGTCCCCGGCCGCGTAACCGAAGTTCGGCTCGTTCTCGACCTCCCACGTTTGGCAGCGGTCCTTGTAGCGCGAGACGAGGGCAAACGCCATCGCCTCGTAGACCGGAGGGGTGGCATAGGCCGGCCGGCCGTTGGCCTGGAAGAACCACGTCACGCCCGTCGCCCTGCCCTGGGCGGAGGCGGCGTTAAATAGGCCGTCCAGACGTTTGACGTTCATCCAGACGGCATGGCCCGGCGCGTCTATCTTCTGCCAGTCCGCGCCCGTCTGGGGCGCATCCGTGAAGAACTCCGAGACGACGTGGCTTTCCCGGTTCGCCCCCGCCCCGATCATGCCCACGACGTCATAATCCGACAGCCCCTTGTCCAATGCCGGCAGGGCCGCCAGGCCGGGTGTGGGGTGGACGACCGTAAAGCGGGTTTGAAACGAACTCGGCCGCATCTTCCCGGACGCCTCGGAGAGCCGGAACAGGACCTGGAAGTAGCCCGACCCGGTGGGCCGGACGGTGACGGCCTGTGCGGCCGGGTCGGGCGTCGTCAGGCTGAGGCTCGCACTCCCCGACCCCGCCGGCTGGTCGTGGACGTCCGTCACCTGCCAGTGGACGCTGAGCGTGTGGATGCCCGCCTTCAGGAGCGGCGCGTAGTTCTCGGGCCGGCCCAGGTCTATGGCCCAGCCACAGCTCGGCGTGTCATAGACGCTCGCCGCTCGGACCGCGCGGGGCGTGAACGCGAGCGCGGGCAGCTCAAAGGCGCTCTGGTCCCGTTCCAGAGTAAAGATCAGCGGATCAGCCCCGTTCAACTGCTCGGCGTCCCAGTCGTATCCGATGATCGAGCCTGCACCCTCGTAGTTGTAGGGTGCCCCCCAGCGTTGGCAGTAGGCGTGGAGCGCGAAGCCGGGGAAATGGAAGCGGACCATCTGGTTGCGATTGGCCCGCACGGCCGGGACACCGCGCACTTCGCCCGCGCCCACGAATTGCAGGCCGTCGGCGGACTGGGCACGCTTGTCGTTGAGCAGTTCGATCCCTTGCAGGGCCGGGGAGCATTGGAAGTAGTACCGCCCGAACGGCCCGCCGAACGTGGGGTCAATCATGAACCCGTCCGGCCGGAAGGTGTAGGAGATCGTCGCGCTGCCGTTTTTGCCGGTCATCTTGGCCGCGAGCGTATCCCCGGTGCGCGTGATGGCCGTGGCCACCAGCCCGCCGTCCGGGTCCAGGGTGAACGGCCTGCCGATGGTTTCGGTCGCGCCTACTTTGAAGGACGTCAAGTAGCCGGACTTGCTGACCGCCGCCGTGTAGGAGGGGGTCACAATGGTCCAGCCGCCGGCCACGGGCGCGAACCGGGGAGCGGGGCCGTCCGCGCCGACGGCAGGCATGACGAACTGGAACGCAATGAGCGCAAATAGCAGCGGCAAGAGGCGAGGCAATGGGTCCAAAGATGGGTTCATAAAACCAAGCAAGGAGACTGCTTGCCTTTAGGCAGCAGAGGAATTGCTTCCTGTCTGCCGAAGGCTCCCCTTGTCCTTTCTGTGTTGCCACTACGTGAGAATTGCGGCATAATGTCAGTACAATGAAACTTACCGCACAAGTGAAACTGGTCGTTACTCCCGGCCAGGCGGACGCCTTGAAGCGCACGATGCAAGCGGCCAATGCTGTTTGTGACAGCCTTAGCGCGTGGGCTTGGGAGAACCAGACGTTCGGCCAGTACCCGCTCCACAAGGGCCAGTACGCGGCCCAGCGCGCCTCCTCTGGCTTGACTGCGCAAGTGGTTGTTCGCGCTATTGGCAAAGTCGCGGACTCTTACAAACTGGACAAGCGCACCCTTCGCACCTTTCAGCCATTGGGCGCGGTTGCCTATGATGACCGTATCCTCAACTGGTACGTGGGCAAGGGCCAAGTTTCTATCTGGTCGGTAGATGGCAGGCTCAAACTGCCGTTTGTCTGCGGCGAATATCAGCGCGGACTTCTGGCCTTTCAGCAGGGCGAAAGCGACCTTGCTTTTGTGGGCGGGAACTTCTACTTGATGGCGACAATCAGCATCCCTGACCCGCCCCTGATTGAGACGTACGGCGTTCTCGGTGTTGACCTCGGTATTGTACAGATTGCCACGGACAGTGAAGGCCGCTCCTATTCGGGTGAAGCCGTCAAAGACTGCCGCCGCCGCGCCCGCGCTCTCCGTGCTGGCCTGCAAAAGACAGGGACAAAACGGGCGAAGCGCACACTGAAAAAGATGCGGCTGAAAGCCTCGCGTTACAGTAAGCATATCAACCACGTTATTAGTAAGCAGCTTGTGCAATCGGCACTTTCCTCGCGCAAGGCACTGAGTCTTGAAAACCTTTCGGGTATTCGAAAACGCAGCCTCGGCTTTAGCCGCGAGATGAGATGGCAAATGGGGAATTGGGCATTCTTTCAATTGGGCAGTTTTGTGATTTACAAGGCAAAGCAGGCAGGGGTAGCCGTTTACTTTGTTGACCCTAGAAACACAAGCCGAACGTGTTCCGTTTGCGGTCACTGTGATAAAGCCAATCGAAAGAGCCAATCTTGTTTCCTCTGTCTTAAATGTGGTTTCCAGACCAATGCAGATTTGAACGCCGCTAGGAATGTAGCCTGCAAAGGGCTGGAAACACGGGCGAATGTAAGAGCGCCTAAAGTCGCGCACGCCTAGCGTGTAGTGGCAAAGCCGCCTCCTTTAGGGGGCGGTTACTTACACTGTCAGCCCGCTTTGCTAGGGTGTTATTTGGGACATACTGGGGCAAGCCCTGATCTCGCTCAGTCAGGCTATTCCTCCCGCCCATTAACCCCACGGCTACCCGGAAGACCACTGATCTCAAGCCCCCTCCCCCTCTTCGTCTCTTTCCTCTTGGTCTGTCTCCATGAGCCGCGAATGTCTAACCAAGTTTTCGAGGTCGGAGTAAGCGTTTATATTTAAGCAACTCCTGCCCCGTTTCAAGTATCTTAAGCGGCCTAAGTTCACCCAGTTCCGTGTCGTGCAGATATGCATCCGTGTCGTGCAGTTTTAACTCTGTAGTCAGTTCTAAATCTGCGGCTTGGAGTTCTCTTGATGGTTGCATTT
>JAYTRQ010000567.1:0-3699 GCA_043746125.1 Armatimonadota bacterium
GACGGCACGGTCTATACCGACACGGGCTGGGATGAGAACGGGTACGAGGCAGGCTTCTACCGGGACGGCGACGTGCGCGGGGCCTTAGAGGAGCTCAGCCACGGCTGGGGCCGGAGTAGCGGCGGGGCGGTCACGGCCAATAACAAGTACGTCTTCGCGGCCATAACGCAGAACGGCGACGATGGGGCGGACAAGAAATTGAACCGGAACGGCCTGCGCCGGTACCCGGACCCGAGGAACGCCTGGGTCTGCGTCCGCCGCTTCACCCACGATGGCCGCTCCGCCCCATTCCCGACCGGTATGGGGTGGAAGAATGACATGGTGCTCGTTAACACGCTCACCCAAAACAGCCAGGGGCACTACGCCGACGAACCTGTGTCCGGGCTGGCCGCCAGCGCCGGGCGTCTGTACGTCAGCGACCCCACCCACGCTCAGATCCGCGTCTACGACGCCGAGACGCTGGCCTCGCTCGCGCCGGTCCCGTGCGAACGTCCGGGCAAGCTGGCTCTGGGAACGGCGGGCCGTCTCTGGGTGCTGCAATCGGGTGACGGGCCGGGCCGAAACATCCTCTGCCTGGACTCCCGCACAGGCGCACGTCAGCACATCACAGTCACAGGCCCCGCGAACTGGGACCCGCAGGGCATCGCCGCCGACCAGTTGGGACACGTCTTCGTCGCCGACAGTGGGCCGGACCAGAACGTCAAGATTTATGCCATCAAGACGTCCCCACGGGCACAGACTACTCTGACAACGTTCGGCGTCAAGGGCGGCGTGTTCGCCGCGCCTGCGGGCGTAGTCGGAACACGCCGGTTCAATAAGCCTCTCGGTGTCGGCACGGATAGGCGTGGAAACCTCTACGTTTACTCGCGCGGGTCGGTCTCCGGGGGCGGCTCAGTCATTGAGAGCTATGCGCCTTCGGGCAAGCAGAACTGGCGTCTGCTGGGGTTAGAGTTCATTGACTGCGCCGAACCCGATCCGGCCTCTGAGGGTGACGTCTACACCAAAGAGGAGCATTTCGCGATGGACTACGTCCGCCCCGCCGGGCAGCAGTGGAGCTACAAGGGCTATACCGTCAACCGCCTCAAATACCCGGACGACCCGCGCCTGCACACCGAGCCGACGTCCGCGTTCGTCCGCCGTATCGGGGGCAAGCTCTTCCTGTACACCACCGATATGTACTCCGGTGAACTGTCCGTCTCGCGGTTCGATCCGAAGACCGACGGCGAGTGCGCCATCCCCTGCGTTCATTTCGCCAAGAGTCACGTCAAGGGCGGCTGGCCCGCCGGTCAGCCCGCTCAAGGGGAATGGCTGTGGCGGGATACGAACGGCGACGGCCGGATGGCCGCCGGGGAGTTCACCGGACCGGACACGAACAAAGACGCGCCTAGCCTGTGGGGATGGTCTGTAGACAGCCGGGGCACTGTCTGGCAGGCAACGGATCGGGACGGCCTGCGTGTGTTCCCCTGTGCGGGCTTAGACAGCCACGGCGTTCCCCTCTACTCTTACGCAACGATGAAGACGTCACCCATGCCCGCGCCATTCACCGAGTTATGCCGGATCGAGTACGCGCCCGAGACCGACACGCTCTGGTTGACGGGCTACACAAGGGATCACTCCCACGCGGGCGGCGAATGGGGGACAGTAGGCACGGAGATCGTCCGCTACGACGCTTGGAGCAGGGGTGCGGCCAAGCCCGCCCTGCGGATCGTCCTGCCCTACGACGGCAAAAAAGACGCGCAGGTGTACGTCAAGGCGATGTCCGTGGCGGGCGGCTACGTGTTCGCCGTGGAGAGCCGTGACCCGGAGCGCGTTTTCGTGTACGACGCCCGCACCGGGGCTTTGCAAGGCACGATGCAGCCGGACGAGACCGTCGGCAAGAGCAGCGGCTGGGTGGACACCCCTTACGGCATCCGCGCCTTCCAGCGTGCGAGCGGGGAGTATCTGGTGTTCGTGGAGGAAGACCTGGACGCGAAAGTGCTTCTGTACCGGTGGACGCCGCCGGGGGCGACGGCGCAGGCACGGCGCTGATGCGGCGTGGTATAATGGGGACTGCTCGCCTGTGATACTGTATAGAAGGCAGACCAGGCGATTGAAATCGCGGCAACGAGGGCACGAAACCTGCCTCCGCAGGTTAAGGACAGAGTCCTCTCTTAGTCCACGAAGGTGG
This sequence comes from Armatimonadota bacterium, assembly GCA_043746125.1. Classification (GTDB taxonomy): domain Bacteria; phylum Armatimonadota; class Armatimonadia; order Armatimonadales; family Capsulimonadaceae; genus JANXMY01. The sequence goes on from JAYTRQ010000567.1 coordinate 2,168, forward strand.
AATTTGTGCTCTCGTTGCTGCGGTTTCAACCGCCGGCTTACGGGTTCTATACAGCCTCTGAGAGGAAGACCATGTCGCAAAAAAGCCGGGAGCGCCGAGAGCAAGGGCAAGAGAGCCAGTTCCTAGCGATGCTCGCGAATCAGGCCGTGAAGGCTACTGAGTTGCCTGAGCAGGAGCGTCAGCAAGTGGAGACCAGATGGCTTGCCACGTTCGCCGCACTCGTCAAGAGACAGCACGGTGTCTGGATCTACCGCAGATTAAAGTGGCACGGGTTCAGCTACAGGATACAGCCTTGCCTGGAAGGACAGGAAGCGTTGGAGAGGTATTCGAGCCAGCCAAGCGGGGCGTTCTACGTCTTCAATGAGGACATGAGCTGCTGTTGGCTGTGTCAGTCCGATCCCTATCCTGATTTCACCAGCTACCATGATGACGTTTACGTGGCGCACCACAACATGAAATGGACGATGGCGTTCACACATGAGCAGCCGCAGATAGGCCCGTTCTTTGCGGAGCGCCAATCCACTGGAGCCTGATCCCCCGGATTGAAATCCAGGTCTTCGCAAGTGCGGTTGTCCGCCTACGCGGACAGAAGAACCAGCCACCGTCTCCCATCCTAAGTCCACGCAGGTGGACGTCTGCTCTACCAAAGACCCGGATTTCAATCCGGGGCGCGCGGCCGTGCAGCACCAGCCAAAAACATTCTCACTGCTTTCGCCGCAGGAGCCTACCATGTCTCTGACCCGCCCCCAATCGTCCTGCACCCTGGCAACCCTCCTGCTCCTCTGCGCCACCCTGCCTCTCATGGCAGACGCTCCCGCGCCTGCCCCTGCTCCCCCACCCGCCGCCCGCTACGACGTCACCGATCTGGGGCCGCTGCCGCACGTCGCTGATGAGGTGCGCCTCAGCCTCAACGACGCGGGGCAGGTGGCGGGGTGGGAGGACGTCGGCGGGGGGACGCTCCACCCCCTGCTCTGGTCAGGCGGACGGCCGCGTGACATGGGGCTGCCGCCGGACTTCCTCTCCGGGGTGGCGCGGGGACTGAACGGGCGTGGGGAGGCGGTCGGGTGGGCGTCCACGGGGAAGAACCTGGGGGACAGCCTGGCGACGACGCGAGCCTGCCTGTTCGCGGGGGGTAAGGCGAAAGAGTTGGGGACTTTGGGCGGGCGGGACAGCCAGGCCTTCGGGATCAACGATGCGGGCCGGATCGTCGGCGTGTCCCAACTCAGCCCGCAGGTCCGCCATGCGTTCCTCTACGCGAACGGGAAGATGACCGACTTGGGCACGCTGCCCGGCGGGGCGTTCAGCCTGGCCTACGCCATCAACGGGGCCGGGGACGTGGCCGGGATCGCGGACGTGCCGGCTCACGCCACCCATGCGGTGCTCTGGCACAAGGGCAGGATCGCCGACCTGGGGGCGCTGCCCGGCGGTCGGAACAGCCTCGCCTACGCCCTGAATGGCTGGGGGGAAGTCGCCGGGGCGGTCGAAGTCGGCAGGGATTACCATGCGTTTCTTCTGTCCGGCGGCAAGATGGC
>JAYTRQ010000568.1:0-3675 GCA_043746125.1 Armatimonadota bacterium
CACGCCAGTTTCAGTCAGCTCTACAAAAGAAGGCATTCACGCCCCACCCGTCGAACGTGGACGTAGGAAGAGATGTGAAGGGAATGGACCAAGCAGAGAGCGAATTTTATTTCACCAAGCTCGCTGCTGCCTACGTCCGGGGCAGGCTTGGCATCACTCAGCCACCTCTGGAAGTGTCGAACGGGGACGACTTAGCCGAAGTCGTCGCGCAAGGCCTTGGAGCGGGCCTTCGTCTGCACCGGTTCAAGCGGACGATGGCCCTGCCGCGTGTCAGCCGTGTCCTGGGCATCCTGCGAGGCCTTCGCCCGGACAATCTGCTGGACGTCGGTAGCGGGCGAGGGGCTTTTTTGTGGCCTCTGCTCGACTGCTTCCCGGACCTGCCCGCTACTGCCATAGACACGGACCCGAAGCGTGTGACAGACATTCTGGCCGTGGCCGCCGGAGGCATCATCACTCTGACGGGCCGCGTTGCCGACATTACGCGGTCAGGCTTTAGCGACGGTGCGTTTGACGTTGTCACGATGCTGGAGGTGTTGGAACACATCCCGACGCCCGAGCAGGCGCTGTCGGAGGCGATACGGGTCGCCCGGCGGTTCGTCATCATCTCCGTTCCATCCCACGCTGACGATAATCCCGGACACATCCATCTGTTCAGCCGGAATCGCCTGACTGACCTGCTCCGGGAGGCCGGGGCAGCGCGTGTCACGACCGAGGCCGTAAGCAATCATTGGATCGCCGTCGCAAACGTTCGGGCTGCACACCATGACCACTAATATACCTTCCGTCTCTGATTTCTGCCCTCAACCGCCCCAGTGGAAACTGGACTGGGGCGGCATCGAGGCGGCCTATCTCTGGATTGAGGCCATGCGCGGCGTGCCGCAGGAGGCGAAATATCATGCTGAGGGTGATGTCCTGACGCACACACGGATGGTATGTGAGGCACTAGTCTCGCTCCCCGCTTGGCGTTGTCTGGACCACGCCACCCGCGCGATCCTGTTCGCCGCCGCCCTGTTCCACGACGCCGGGAAGCCGGGGAGGACGACGACTGATGGCGGGGAGATCACCTCCCCCGGCCACTCCCGCCTGAGCGCGTCGCTCGCCCGCGACTACTTCTGGCAGGCTGGGACCGATCTACGCACCCGCGAAGCGACAGCTATCCTGGTCCGGTCTCATGGCCTGCCGCTCCAGTTCCTGGACCGCGAGGACGCGGAGCGCCTTCTGATCGGCTTCAGCTTCCGGGGCCGCTGCGACCACCTCGCCTTGCTGGCGGAGGCGGACGTGAGGGGCCGAATTTGTGACGACGCGCCTGATCTTTTGACACGTATCGACCTGTTCAGGGAGGAGTGCGAGGCGTTGGGCTGCTTGGACCAGGCGTACACGTTCCCATCCGACCTCAGCCGCGTTCAATACTTCGCGACACCCGGCCGCGACCGGACCTACCCAGCCTACGACGACACCGTCTGCGAGGTGATCCTGATATCCGGCCTGCCTGCGTCCGGCAAAGACACGTGGATAGCTCAGAACGTGCCGGACCTCCCGGTTGTGTCTCTGGACGCTCTCCGAGAAGAGTTGGGCGTCTCGCCGAAGGGAGATCAGGCAAAGGTGGTCGCCGAGGCGCGGACGCGGGCTAAACAACTCCTGCGCGTAGGCCGATCCTTTGTCTGGAACGCGACCAACGTAACGCTTCAGATCCGGCGGCCCTTGATTGAGGCGCTGATGGCACAGAAAGCGCGTGTCCGCATTATTTATCTGGAGGCGCCCTGGGACGTGATTGTGGAACGGAACGCCGGGCGTGACCGCCCGGTGCCTCTGTCGGTTTTGGAGAACATGCGCTGGCGTCTGGAAGTCCCAGATTTAATGGAAGCACAGCAGGTGGAGTGGGTGGAAACCCGCTAATGCCTCCGATGTCGGCCCGTCTCCGGCGCGGCGGAGGCCGTCCGGGTTCCATCGGCTGGTACTAGAATCGTCCCGGTCCGGCTGGCGGCGGCCTCCACGACGATCCGCATGCCGGTCGGCTGACTGCCTTCCTCGTCGAACACCACGAGTGTGTTCTTGCCAAGCAGCAGCATGGACTCGGGCAGGTACAGGCCATCCACGGGCGACCGCTCGGGGTATCGGCCCAGGTTGTGGCCGTTGAGCCAGATTGAGCCGCGCGACATCCCTTGGGGGGAGGCACGCAGTATGGGATGCGGCCCAGCCGAGGTGGGAGGCACAGCGCTAAACGTAGTGCGGAAGAACGCTGGTACGCCAGGCCCGCTGCTCCCGTCAAGCGGCTTCCAAGTCGGGGAAGAGGCTGTTGGAGGCGTCTCGCCTCCGTGCATCTTCCAGCCCTGGACCCCCTGGTTGCCCGAAATGCCGCCCTGTAAAGTCACCGTGCCGTTCATGCCGCCCCCGCCCGCCGTGTTCTGGACGGAGACGGCCAGGACGTTCGCCTGCCCCTCCTGCCAGAATCCGTCTAGAGACACGTCCACGCCGGCGTTGACTCCGACGTTGGACGCGATCTGCTTGCCGTTCAGGAAGACCTGGCCGATGTCGTCAATGGAGTTGAAGTGGATGCGCCGGTGCGGGCCGGGGACGTTCGGCAGCACAGCTCGGAACCAGGCCGAGCCGACGCGGCCGTTGAAGACATCCGTCGCGGTCGTCGCGTCGTGCCAGTCGGCGCCATGCGTGTCCAGATTGGGCGCGGCCTTAACGGCGGCATCCGCGATGCCCTGGTCATCGGCCTGCCAGCGGAACGCGTTGAGGTCCACCGATTGGGTCGGGGCCGAACTAAGAGTCACGGCCCCTGAAATCCCTTTGGCGTCAAGGGTGTCTAGCGGGCCGTAGTAGTTGTAGAGCTTGTTGCGCCCATAGTGGGCGGTCAGGAAGGCCAGCGTATTCACGCCTGCGCTCAGCTTGACGTTTAACTGGCGCGGCGCAGCGCTTTCCCAGCGCGTGTGGATATCGCTGCTATCGGCCCGCATGCCGTCGACGAAGCACGTGACCCAGTCGCCAACGTCGCTCATGGCAAGCTGATAAGTTCCCGCCTTCAGAGTTGTGACTTTGGTCCGATACCACGCATAGGCGCTGTTGTCCCCATCAGCTCCCATCGCGAGAGGCTGGTCGGACGCCTTCCATGTGCTGTCATCATAACCCGGCTGTGCCTGCGGAACACTCGCGTCTTCCGCCCACGCGCCCAAGGCTGGAGCCGTCGCTGGGGCAGGGGTAACTCCATTGAGTGAGGCTGCCATCAGGGCAACCGGGGCACCCTCCCCATAGAGGAGCTGTGGCAGGGCGCTTGGCCCTCCGTCCAGGCCGCGCCGCTCCGCCGCCAAATGCAGGACGCCGCCCTTTTCCGATGTTTCGCCAATGTAATCCGGCCCGCAAGCGAGGACGTTGCCTCCCTCCAAGGACCAGGTGCGGTCAGCCAAGTCAGAACTCATGGCGAGGATACGGAGACGATGTCCGGCCACGCGGAAGACCGAACTAGTCGGCCTCCCCTGGAGGAACTTGGTCTTGAGGACAATACTGTTTGAGATGACTTTCAGCGCATCACTTTGGCCGACAGGCTGCTGAATGATTTTAGCGCCCTTGGCCTCAAAATGCACTTCGGCTGGGTCGCCCGGATGGCCGTAGATGACGAGCGTCGTCGTTGTGCCCTGCTCGGTGACGCCTAGAATGCGTGTGGCGGCCAGA
>JAYTRQ010000569.1:0-3674 GCA_043746125.1 Armatimonadota bacterium
ACAGGCGTTCCACTGGCGCGCGATCCCGCCGTCGCCATCATTCAGGTCCAGAACGAGGACGGGATGTTCTTCTGGACCATGCAGGGGCTAAAGCCCGAACAGCAGACGCTTTTGGGCCGCAAGTTCGCCGCCTGGCTCTTAGCCAAGTACGGCACGGCGGAGGGGGCGAAGACGGCCTGGGCGGGCGCGTCCGACCCCGGCGACGACTGGGCGGGCGGTAAAATCGGCATTCTCGGCACTTGGAACCTGACCCAGCCCGCGACGGGCGGCATGGCGACGCGCGTCGCCGACCAGGTCCATTTCTTCGCGGACACGCAGAAGAAGTGGTATACGGACGTCACGGACTATTACAAAAATACGTTAGGCTGTGGCCAGCTCGTCAACGCCTCCAACTGGTTCACCGCCGACCCGGTCAAGCTGGGTGACGCTGAGCGGTACACTTACACTGCTGCCGACGTCATCGCGGTCAACAAATACTACGACTCGGGCCATTCGGGAGACAACAGCGGCTGGCGCATTGACCCCGGCCACCACTTCCAGAACACGTCTGCTCTGCTCAACCCGCGCGGCCTGCCGACGAATCTGAAACAGGTCGCCGGGCGTCCGATGATCATCACGGAAAGCTCCTGGGTGTCGCCGCTCGGCTACCAGTCCGAGGGGCCGTTCCTGATGGCCGCCTACCAGTCCCTCTCCGGCGTGGACACGTTCTACTGGTTCAGCGACGGCAGCCCCGAATACCAGACCGACCTGAACTTTCCCTACGCCACGGTCGCGGGAGAGCATCCACTGATCACCAAATGGTCGGCCAATGTCCCGCCGATCATGGGCGGCTTCCCCGCCTGCGCCCTCCTGTTCCGCCAGAGCTATCTCCAGCAGGGCACCCCGGTCATCCACGAGGAGCGGGCTTTGGCAGACCTGTGGGAGCGCAAGGCGCCGCTCCTCGCCGAAGATGGGAGCTTCGACCCGAACCGGGCGGGCACGGCGGTGACGCAGTCGGCCGCGACAAGCGCGGTGGCCCCCTACGCGTTCCTCGTCGGCCCCGTCGAAGTCAAGTATGGCGGCGATCCGGCCAAGACCCGCGTGGCCGATCTATCCCCATATGTGGACACGCAGAATGGGGTCGTCAAGAGCGAGACGGGCCAGGTCCGCCTGAACTACCACCAAGGGGTCTGCGTCATCAACGCCCCCAAGGCCCAGGGCGCGACCGGGTTCCTGAGCAAGACCGGCCCCCTGGTTCTGTCCGACGTCACCTTGACGTCAGGCAACGCCTACGCTACCGTGCTGGCCGTGTCCCTGGACGGCCTGCCGCTGAAGACGTCCCGCCGCGTGCTGGTCCAGGTCGGCACGGCCGCCCGGCCGACGGGCTGGCAGGCGCGGGAAACGGATTACAAGTCCGACGACGGCAAGCAGACCCTCCACGGCTACGAGGTCGTTAAGGTCGGGACCGGCCCCTTCCAGGTCGTCAATACCGACGTCACGCTTTCCATAGGCAACGCGGGCCTCTCCAAAGCCACTCTGCTGGATGCGGCGGGCTACGCGGCAGGGCTGGTCCCGGTCACAAAAGCCGGCGGGCGGCTGACGCTCACGCTGCCCGCCAACGCGATGTACGTCGTGCTGGAATAGCCGCCATCAGGACAACCCGCGAAGCCAGAATCCGTGCCGTGGCAGGCCGTATCGGAGCGTCCGTGGCGGACATGGCGGTATTTTTCGATCACCGCCAACGGCCGCCTGGACCGCAGGAGGCATGATGCGGGCGCAGAAAAGTCTCACCGTGAGAAGCGCCCGGATGTGGCCCCATGGGAGAGGTCCTTAGCCACGTCCGGCAATAATTTCGGTTGAATCGACCTTTTCGTGGTATCATCACTTCAGCAAGACCCTCGGTTAGAAAGCCGGCTGCGCTGCACGCCCTCCGGCCCCTCATGGACACACTCTGGCGGATACAACTCCTCGGCGGCTTGGTGGCCGGGCGCGAGGGCGGCGCGGTGCGCCGCTTTCGGACGCAGAAGGCTGCCGCCCTGCTGGCCCGGCTCGCCTTTTGCCCCGGCCGACCGCACCCGCGCGAAGAACTCATCGAGATGCTCTGGCCTGAAGCCGACTTCGAGTCTGGGCGCAACAACTTCAAGCAGGCCCTGGCCTCGCTGCGCCGGCAGATGGAGCCGACTGGCGTTCCCCCCGGCAGCGTCCTCGAGGCCGACAGGTTCTCCGTCAGGCTCCGCCCCGAATCGGTTTCCACCGACGTCGCCGCCTTTGAGGCCGCGCTGAAGACGGCGGCGCGGTCGCCCGACGGCCGCCGGGAGGCACTGTCGTGCGCCCTGGACCTGTGGCGGGGCGATCTGCTGCCCGGCTTCTATGACGACTGGATCCCGGGGGAGCGGGAGCGCCTGAGCCGCAAGCACGCGTGGGCGCGGCGGCAGTTTGAGGCGACGGAAGAACACGATCCGGCCGTCGGAGAAGCTCCAGTCTCCCCGTCCACCCCATTCCTGCCGTTCGGGACGGCTGAGCCGGCCGGCGGGGAGGTCCGCCTGCCCCTGCAATGGACCCGCTTTTTCGGCCGTGAGACCGAACTGGACCAGATCCGCCTCCTGCTAGCCCAGGCGGACGTCCGGCTGGTCACGCTCTCCGGGCCGGGCGGGGGGGGCAAGACCCGGCTGGCGGTCGAGGCCGCCCGCCGGGCCGGGCCTCGCGACGGCCCCATCTGCTTCGTACCGCTGGCGGACTTGAGCGACGCTGGCCTCATCCCCCGCGCGATCGCGGACGCCCTGCGGCTGCCGGTCCTGGCCGCTTCGGACGCCCTGGAGATCGTCGCCCCCGCCCTCGCCGCGTCCGGTCGGCCGCTGCTGGTTCTGGATAACCTGGAACAGTTCGGCGAAGCCGGGGCTGCCCGCGTCCTCCAGTTGCTTTCCCGCGTGCCGGCCTTGACGGTCCTCGTCACGTCGCGCCAGCGCCTGTTCCTGGCGGGCGAGCGCGAGCTGCCGGTCACGCCGCTTCCAACCCCAGCAGAGGGGGACACGACGCCGGAGCAGCTGATTCGCGTGCCCAGCGTCGCGCTGTTCGCCGACCGGGCGCAGGCGGCCCGGCCGGACTTCGCCGTCACCGTGCGCAACGCCGCGTCGGTCGCCGCACTGTGCCGGTCTCTGGAGGGCCTCCCCTTGTCCCTGGAACTGGCTGCGTCCTGGGCACAGGCCCTGACGCCTGCTCAGATGGCCAGCCGCCTGCGCTCGGACGGCGGCCAGCCGGGCGTGCTCGCCGGCCGGGGCAAGGGCGCAGGGCCGGCCCGCCACCAGACCCTGTGGGCCACCATCGCCTGGAGCCACGACCTGCTGCCCCCAGCCCTGCGGAAGTTCTGGGCGAGCCTGTCCGTCTTCCGGGGCGGCTGGACCGCCTCAGCCGCCTGTGCGGTCTGCGGCGAGCCGGAGGCCGTGTTTCTGCTATCCCAGCTCCGGGCACGGTCCCTGGTCTCGGCCGAGGATGTGGGCGACGAGATGCGCTGGTGGATGCTGGAAACGCTGCGCGAGTTCGCCGGGGAGCAGCGGAGTGCCTCCGAGCGTACGGCAGACGCGGACGCCCACGCCGGGCACTTCCTCGCTCTGGCGGAAGAAGCCGAGACGCACCTGTTGGGGCCGGACCAGGCGGGGTGGCTGGACCGGTTGGACGCCGACGCCGACAACCTGCGG
>JAYTRQ010000570.1:0-3666 GCA_043746125.1 Armatimonadota bacterium
CCGCGAAGCGGGGGTTTCTGGCGTCCGCGCCGGTTAGCCGTGCGTTTCAACGCATGGACGCTGAATTATGCAACAACGCCTTTTGTACCAAAAGAATCCGCTTCTAATCATGGCAGGCGGCGCAATAAGGAGGCACGGACTTTGAAGCAGTTCCAAGATTGTGGTGGAGCGGCACAGTGATGGCTACGTGGCCTACCCGCTTGGCATGACCGGCGTAGTCGTCGGTGAGGGCGACACTTATGAGGAGGCGCTGGCGGATGTCAAGTCAGCCATTGCCTTCCACGTGGAGACGTTCGGCCCCGGCGTCCTTGAAAGCGAGACGCACGTGCTGGAAGCCTTCGTCGCGGAACTCGCGGTCGCCGTCTGATGCCACGATTTCCCGTGGATGCGCCGTGAGACAAGGTCCTGAAGGCGTTCGCACGATTGGGCTTCGTCCTCGTGAGGAAAGACAATCATCTGGCGCTAGAGCGCGAGAACGAGGATGGAAGCAAAACGCCCCTGACGCTGCCCAATCACCGTATCATCGAGGGGTCAACGCTACGAACCGTCCTCACCCGGAGCGGCATTTCGCGCGATGACTTCTTGATGGCCTACGACACCGCCTGAACCTTACCGAGCCGCCTTCTCCCTAGCTTGACTTTCCCTTGCGCCCGGCCCGCCGCACGTGGTACAATGAAATTGTCTTCTTGCCTCTCCCGTCTATGGAAAGAGTACCCCGTTTATGGCTGACAACACGACGGACACTGCCCGCACCCCCTACCGCGTCAAGGTCCCCGACATTGACTACTGGCGCGGCAAGATCGGATGCCAGACCGGCTGCCCCGTCAAGACCGACGCACGCGGCTACGTCATCGCCATCGCCGAAGGGCGCTACGCGGACGCCTACGCCATCGCCCGCGCCCCCAACCCCTTCGCTTCCATGTGCGGGCGCATCTGCGGCGCCCCCTGCGAGGTCAAGTGTACGCGCGGCAACATCGGCACCGACACCAGCGGGCCGGTCTCCATCCGCGCTTTAAAGAGGTTCGCGACGGAGCAGTACGGCGTCGAAAACTTAGATAACCTGCACCAATCGTTGGAATACTCGAATGCCCGTGGCTCGGCCTTCCCCGTCTGCAACCGCGAGAAGATCGCGGTCGTCGGCGCAGGCGTGGCCGGCATGACGGCCGCTCACGATCTGGCCCGGCTTGGGTATCAGGTCACGGTGTTCGAGGAGCTGCAAGTACCTGGCGGCCAGATGGCGACCGGCGTCCCCATCTACCGGCTGTCCCGCGAGCTGATGAACCTCGAAATCGCCGCCATCTGCGAACTGGGCGTCGAGCTGAAGCTGGGCGTGTCGGTGGGCAAGGACGTCACCATCCCCGAACTGCGCGAGCAAGGCTACAAGGCCTTCGTCATCGCGGCCGGGTTCATGGTGGGACGCCCCCTGACCATCCCCGGTGTGGACAAAAAAGGCGTCTACATCGGCGTAGACCTGCTGCGCGAGGTCAACTTAGGCCATAAGTACCATGTGGGCGAGAAGTGCGTGGTCATCGGCGGCGGCAACGTCGCGATGGACGTCGTCCGCATGACCGTCCGCACCCCGGTTATGTCCGGCCTGTCCAACCTCGCCCGGCCCAAGAACTACGCCATGACCGATATTGCCCGGACACTGGCACTGACGGCCAAGAGCATAGACTGCATCTTCGGCGAGTCCCGCGCCCAGATGAACGCCGACGAGTATGAGATCGAGGAGGCCGTCTTGGAGGGCGTCAAGCTCTGGCCCAAGCGCCTGCCGATCGAGATATTGGGCGAGGAGGCGGTGACGGGCGTCAAGACCAAGAAGGTCTCCTCGCTGATTGACGCCCAGGGCCGCTTCAACCCGCAGTATGTGGAAGGGTCGGAAGAAGTCTTTGAGTGTGACTCGGTGATCGTCTCTATCGGCCAGATGGTTAATTGGAACTTTTTGACAGGCGTTGAGGACCTAAAGCGGACCCCGCGCGGGACCGTGGAAGTGGACCCCGAGACGCTGCAATCCACGTCCCACCCGGACGTCTTCGCCGTCGGAGACATCGCCTTGGGCGCCCGCCTGTTCATTGACGGCATCGCCAGCGCCCAGAAGGCTTCCGTCGGCATTGACGAGTATTTGAGCGGTGTCACCCAGAAGCTGATCAAACGGGGCTACATGCGTGCCTTACCTATCGTCAACTACCAGATGCCGACTAAGTACGACAATTTCATCCGCCAGGAGCCGCCGGAGCGAGAGATCACCAACCGCTCGGCCGGCTTCGACCTGATTGAGTTCAACTACACCGAGAAGGCCGCCCGCGAACAGGGAATGCGCTGCCTGCGCTGCCACGTGAACGTCGTTTTTGACGCCGAGAAGTGTATTCTGTGCGGCTTGTGCATTAACATCTGCCCGGAGAGCATCCTGAAAATGGTGCCCGTCACCGACGTCGTCGGAGACGAGGAAGTGGCCCGGCTCATTGAGGCGAAGTACGGTGTCCCCCAGTCAGAGCTTCGCCCGGACGACGGGACGATCATGCTGATGGACGGGACCAAGTGTATCCGGTGCGCCCTGTGCGCCAAAATCTGCCCGGTAGACTGCATCTCGATGGAGGCCTTTGAGTACGAAGAGGAGCTGGTCCCGGTCAGCACGCTCACCCGGACGTACGCGCCGCCCGAGCCGTCGCTGATCGGATACAAGGCCGTCGGGGTTTAAAAATGAGAACCCGTTGGGGCAGGCCCTCGTACCCACCCTCCTCTTCTGGGAGGTCACGGGGGGCGATCTTACTGGCCCTGCTCTCGCTCGCGCTAACGGGATGCGGTGGCGGCGGGACGACAGCCCTGACCGCGCTCCCATCCGGCATTCTAGGCCAGGCCCGGATCACCGTCTCGCCAGGTACCGTGTTCGTCGGCCAGCCGCCGCCGACGCCTCAGCCGTACCCGGGGGCGATCCTCAGCATCCTGCCCGGTGGAGGCGGCAAGGAAATCGCCCGCGCGACCGCCGGCCCGCAAGGGCAGTTCAAAATCACGCTGTCTCCGGGAACTTATCAGGTCGTTCCCGTCGTTTCCACTACGGGGCCATCTGCCAGCGTGTCCGCCTCAACGCAGACTGTCACCGTTCCTGCCTACCAGTTCGCTTACGTCGTCGTAGACTATTTTGATCACAGCGCCCCCTGACAGACTAACACCCGCGGGCCTCAAACCCGCTTAGGAGAACGAAAATGCCCGCCACCTTAGAAATGCCAACCCGTCTTGAGACAGCGACCCCGGATGTCGCCGCTCCCATCTCCCTGACCGAAGCCGCCGTGTTCGAGGTCAAGTCCCTCGTGTCCCAGCAGGATCGCACCGACCTGGCCCTGCGCGTGTACGTCTCCGGCGGCGGCTGCTCCGGCCTCCAGTATGGCATGGCCCTAGATGAGAACGTCGAACCCGGCGACGAGACCTTTGAGGTCTCCGGCGTCCAGTGCGTCGTGGACTCCACCAGCCTGCGCTACCTTCAGGGCGCGGTCGTGGACTACATCCACACAGACATGGGCGGTGGCTTCAAGATCGAGAACCCCAATGCCACCAAGTCCTGTGGCTGCGGCTCGTCCTTTAGCGCGGGTGACGACGAAGCGGCCGGCCTGGACACCAAGGCCGGCGGCGGCTGCGGCTCCTGCGGCTGCCACTAACCGACCGACACCA
>JAYTRQ010000571.1:0-3664 GCA_043746125.1 Armatimonadota bacterium
GCTTCTTCGCTTCCATCATACCGGCCTGCGTCTTGTCCCGCAATTCCTTGACCATCGTGGCGGTAATGTCTGCCATAGTGATTGATCCTTCCGCTAAACGATCCTATCCCGTAAACGATCCTATCCCGTAAACGATCCTATCCCGTCTCACAAGTTCGCCACCTTTCCCTCGGAGGGAAGGGCCCCGGAAGTAGTCAGAAGGCGGGGCCGCTCGTCGAGCGGCAAAAGCCCCCACCATAGTTTCCTGCTCCCTTCCCTCCGAGGGAAGGGTGGCGAACTTGTGAGACGGGATAGGACTCCTACTCCGTGCCTTAAACCGTCGTCTGCCCAGTCACGGCGGCCGCTTCCTGAGCGGCCTCGGCGGGGGACGTCATCGCCTCCGCGCCTTCCGCGCCTGCCGTCCGGTTGGAAATGCCGGTGACGTTGCCCTCGGACGTCATGCCCGATGCGCCTAGGCTCGGATCGAGTGCGCCGGCCGGGACTGCGCCCGCGCCCATGCGCTTCTCTAGCGCTTCCCACTGCGCGGCAATGGTGGCAGCGTCCTGGTTCTCGCCCATCTTCTGCGCCTCTTCCTCAGTGCCGACTACCTCAACGTCCTGCCACTCACCCTGCTTGATCTCGATAATCGCGTCGGCGATCTTGTTGGAGATCAGCTTGATGGCTCGGATGGCGTCGTCGTTGCCTGGAATGACGTAGTCCACCTCGTCCGGGTCGCAGTTCGTATCGACAATCGCGATAATCGGAATGCCCAGTTTGCGGGCCTCCTGCACGGCAATGCGCTCTTTCTTCAGGTCCACGATGAAGATGGCATCGGGCAGACCCGGCATCTCTTTGATGCCGCCCAGATACCGCTCCAGCCGGTCGCGCTCTTCGCGCAGATCGGCGGCTTCCTTCTTGGGCAGCGACTCGAACACGCCCTCCGCGTCCATCCGCTCCAACTCGCGCAGACGGGCGATACGGGTCAGGATGGTGCGGTAGTTGGTCAGCATGCCGCCGAGCCAGCGGGAATTAACGTAATACGAGCGGGACCGCTTGGCGGCCTCAGCGACGGCGTCCTGCGCCTGCTTCTTGGTGCCGACGAACAGCAGTTTGCCATTCTTGCCGGCCAGTTCCTGCACGAAGGCGTAGGCCTCATCGAACAGCTTCAGGGTCTGGTGCAGGTCAATGATGTAGATGCCGTTGCGCCCACCGTAGATGTAGCGCTTCATCTTCGGGTTCCAGCGGCGCGTCTGGTGGCCGAAATGGACTCCTGCTTCGAGCAGGTCCTTCATCGCGAGAATAGACAAATCTGACTCCTTGGTGTTGGTGCGTCCCCGCCGTTCAACCACGACCGCGACCCCTCAGCATAGAGAGGGCACACGCGGGCGTGTCCAGGCGGGTGAGGATTTTGGGAATTTCCGTCGGGAAAGTATACCACAAAGGGAGGGTAGGTTACAACCCAGTCCTTACAAGACACTGAACGTCGCTCGATACTGACCCCCGCCTGTGCCTTCGGCGCATGGATAGCCGCCACTTGCTCCCAGGCCGGCGATGAGGCAGCCTTGCGGAGCCTGCGGGTTGGAAGGTGTCAGCGCATTCCCGCCTGCGCTGACGCCGCCTGCTCCCAGCCACCGGGTGTGCCCATCCGCCATTAAGTAATTGGAACCGCTCCGGTGACGCCCATCATCCGCCGAGAACTGGTCGGTGGGGAGCAATTCCGCTGACCCGGAATTGTCGAATCTTCCCGTCGCGTACAGTGCCCCGTCAGGCCGGTTCGTACTCAACCCTGTCATATTCAGGAGAGCGCCATTCACACCATCCCCGGCGGCGGAGGTCTGCGCTGGACCGCTCGCGCCGGCCGTGACGCCTTCTTCAACGTCGGTGATTTTTGCCGTGTCATTCGTGACTTCAAACAGCAGCACGCTTTTCGAGGGGGATGTGAAAGTCGCGAGGGACGGCGCGGCGGAGACGTTCAGATTCAAAGCGTAAGAGACCGCCACGGCTTGCGATTGGCCGCCCGTGTCTCCATTGCCATCGGAGGGGCATTGAAAGGCGCGGGTGGCCTTCACGTACGGGTAGAGGCGGCCCGCCCAGCCGATGTCCCGACTGATAGGATAAGCCTGGAATGGGTTTGCAACCGTAGTCGCCGGGTGCTTCTCATCGTAGTCCTGCACGTATAGCGCGAGCGAAAGCCCGAGCTGGCGCAGGTTTGAAGAGCAGGTGGTTCTACGACCGTTCTCGCGAATCGCGAAGAACACGGGGAGTAGGATCGCCGTGAGTACCGAGATTATGCCCAGCACGACCAGCATCTCGGTCAGCGTGAAGCCAAGAGCCGGCCTGTTTTTCTGCGCGTTCATAAAATCAAGCAAGGAGACTGCTTGCCTTTAGGCATCAGAGGAATTGCTTCCTGTCTGCCGAAGGCTCTGTTCCTTGTCCTTTCTGTGTTAAGGTAATCCCTTTCGGGTATAATAAGTGTGGCTGTAAGGCACACGCTCAAACGAGCAGGAACGGTTTCAAACAGCCACCTTCACAAGTTGATACACAGGTTTCGGCAACTCAGTACGCTTTGCCGTGTAAAGTATCGAGACGTATCTGTTTTGGCCTTCGGGCCTATCAGATGGTCTAATTCCCTTCGGGGAATATGGACACGGGCCGCAAAATCCGAGGGTTTGCCTTCGGCGTCAATCGGCCTATTGTCGCGGCCTTCGGGTCAGTGGCAAGCCGCTTCCTTTAGGGAGCGGTAATTGACTGTGCGGGTTACCCCGAAACGTTGGATGCATCACAGCACGAAGTGAAGCATATAGAACAGCCGGGGCTTGGGCTTTCCGTGCAGCAGGGGGAACTCTAAGCCGACCGAGTTGCTCTCGTCCAGCCGCGCCGAAGGCGCGACCGACAGGCCGTGCAGGGTTAGTTGCCCATCCAGCGAGAGCCGGTTCTCCGGCCCGAACGTGACCGCTTGATAGGCTACGGCGGGGCTGAATCCTTCTTGGCCGCCGACCAGCAGGCCGATCTTGAAGGTCGGGGCGCGGAGAGAGGCGGGCGGCACATACGGGGCCGTGTCCAGGCCAAAGCGTGAGCGCAGGAACCGGACGCCGACGGCCTCAATCTGGTTCTCGGCGAAGATGGCCCCGTAGTGGCCCGTCGGGGTCCAGACGATGCGGGCGCCGCCCAGGGCACGGGATAGACGCCGGGCCTGCTTGGGGTTGATGAACACGTCGTAGCGGCCGTCAAACAGCAGGGCGTTCCTCGCGTCGAAGCCGTGCAGCCAGTTCGTCGGCTCGATGGGCGCCATGTCCCGCTTGAGTGAGTCGTAGGTGACGCCGTGATAGAGGAGGCTGGGGCGCAGGCCATAGGTGATAAAACTGTCAAAGACGGTGTCGGCGACATCCGCGCCGCCGACAATCGTGACCAAATACCGGACACGCGGGTCCACGCCCGCGATCAGTGGGGCGAGCATCGCGCCCAGGCTGATGCCCGTAACGCCAATGTGGTTGGGGTCAATGTCAGGCCGGGTGACAAGCCAGTCCAGCGCCCGGCGGTTGTCCAGGACAGCCTGATGGAACGCGCCGACCATCTGCGGCACGTCCCCGGATAGCAGTTCGACATCCGGGACGCGGGGCATCAGACGCCGGTTGTAGCTGTAGGGCTGGACGATCAGGAAGGCCGCGATACCGGCCCGCGCCAG
>JAYTRQ010000572.1:0-3664 GCA_043746125.1 Armatimonadota bacterium
GGACTCAGGATGGGTCGGAATCTGCTCGAAGTCAGCATACATTTCGTTTGGGCGACCTGGGATCGTGTGCCGCTGGTCACGCCCGAGATCGAGCGCGACGTCTATCGGTACGTCTCAGCGGTCTGCCGGGACTGCCACTGTGACGTCCTGGCGATCGGGGGAATGCCGGACCATCTCCACCTGCTGGTCAAGGCCGGCAGTACGGAAAGCTTCGCGGGCCTGATGCAGAAGGTCAAGGGCGGCTCCTCGCGAATGATCAGCCGGGACCTGCGCCCCAGCGAGTGGTTCCAATGGCAGGGCAGCTTCAGTGGGTTTGCCGTCGAGACGCGTAGCCGTGACCGCGTCATCGCCTACATCGGCGGCCAGAAGCGTCATCATGCTGAGGGGACGCTGTGGCCCGCACTCGAATGGACGAGTGAGGAAGAGCGGGAGCGTGGGGAGAAACAGGGAGGGAATGAGGGCGAGGAAGAAGCCAGGGGGTGAGGAGAGGAGATAGCGAGAGAGGAGACAGCGAGAGGAGACAGCGAGTGAACTCGCCGCTCGGCGGCGCGGACGCCACTCCTCGACCTGCGTCGAGGGAAGATTGCTATCGGTGACCTGTCTTGTCTCGGCGAAGGCCGAGACTTGGCGCTTCGCCACCGAGCGGCGGTTTCAACCGCTGGTTCCCAGACCGCTGGTTCCCAGACTGCTGGTTCGCAGACCGCTGGTTCCCAGACTGCTGGCCCCGCCTCTCGCCGGCCGCCCCGCAACGGCCCAGCGCCCATTCCACTGGAATCACCAAAAGGTTATCTTATTATTATGTTTCATATGCTTGAAGAGATCCGGCAGCAGCCGAACGTCGTGCGCCGCATCGTGGACGAGGAGTTCCATCGCGTCGAGGACCTGGCCGCCGCCCTCAAGCGGCGTAACGTCGCCTATGCCTACGTGGCCGCGCGGGGGACGTCCGAGAACGCCGCCCTATACGGCAAGTACCTGCTCGAAATCCATCACGGCTTGCCTGTCGCCCTGGCTGCGCCCTCCGTGTTCACCCTCTACGGCGCCTACCCGCGCCTGGGCGAGAACGCGCTCGTTCTGGGCATCTCACAGTCGGGGGCGGCCCCGGACGTCATCGAGGTCGTCAAGCGTGCCCGTGAGTCGGGGGCGCTGACCGCGTGTATCACGAACGAACCCGACTCCGAGCTGGCCCAGGCGTCCGAGTTCCCGCTGTTCATGGGCGCGGGCGAGGAGGTGGGGGTGGCGGCGACCAAGACCTACACCGGGTCTCTGGCCCTGCTGGCCCTGCTTTCTACGGCCCTGGACCCCGAACGCCCGGAGCGGCTGGCGCATCTGCGGCGAGCGGCGGATGCGATGGAGCGGGCGCTGACTCTGGACGACACGATCCGACACCTGGTCGAGCGGTACGCTGACATGCAGGGGTGCGTTCTGCTGGGCCGGGGCTTTAACCACGCGACCGTGGACGACTTCGCGCTGAAGCTGACGGAGACGTGCCGCCTGGCTGCCCGGTCGTACTCGGCGGCCGAGTTCCAGCATGGGCCGATCTCCCAGGTGGCGTCCGGCCTGCCCTGCCTGCTATTCGCGCCCGACGGGAAGGCGTTCGCGCCGATGGCGAAGCTGGCCGAGCGGCTCCGCGCCCTGCCGTCCCAGGACGGCAAAGGGGGCAAGCCGGGTCAGGACGGTAAAGCGGCCTTAATCTGCTTCGCCCACGACGCCGCGTTTCTGGCCGGCAGCGAGACGGCCGTTCGCATTCCCTCCGCGGTGGCCGAGTGGATCAGCCCGCTGGTGTACGTCGTGGCTGCCCAGCTCTTCACCTACCACCTGGCAACGCTGAAGGGGCTAAACCCGGACTCGCCCACCGGGCTGTCTAAGGTGACGCAGACGCGGTGACCCCCCGCTCGCCTTGGCTCGCTCCCCCCCGAAGCGGAGGGGTTAGGAGAAGTGACAGAGGGGACCTGCATCCCCGCGCCTGCATCCCCGCGCCTGCATCCCCGCGCCTGAACTTCCCCATCTGGAACTCCTCATGGGGACGCTGGTCTCCTCTGTTACTTCTCCTAACCCCTCCGTTTCGGGGGGGAGCGAGCCAAGGCGAGCGGGGGGTCAGACGCCGCGTTCGGCCCGCCAGCGCAGGACATTCGCCTTGACCTCCGCCCTTTCCCGATCGCGCTCGGCCCTTTCTTCGGGGTCATTGGGATCTTCAGGGTCGTCCGTCTCGGTGGCGTCGGGCAGCGGGGGAAGGCTTGCGATCAGGCCGCGCAGGACGGCCTCGACGGGAACGCCCAAGGTGCGGGCGCGGCCTTCGAGGGAGGCGTGTTCTCCAAGCGAGAGCTCCAGGGTAACGGTCATAGTCGTTCGGGCGCGTGCGCGTCCCCTCTCTCCTTCGTGTTCCCCAAGCGGCCCCTAAAACGGCGGCGCCAGCACATGATTGCGGGCCAGCCAGAGCGTACCGGTGGCGGCGAGCACGGCCAGCAGCAGGAGCAGCGAGAAGACGAGGAACGCCCCCTCCCAGGTCGGCCGCCTGGCCTCGGGCGTCGTGACGGGAGTGGGCACAGGAGCGGGAGCGGGCGGCGTCGGAACGGGCGTGGAAAGCGGGACGGCAGCGACGGGCAGCGCGGGCGCGGGCCGGACGATTCGGCGCGGAGGGGAAGCGCTTCCGCCCGCACGGCGGGCCTGCCGAACGCGGGCGTGGGCCGCCCCCGTCCGGGCGGAGCCGGTGGAACGGGAGGGGCTGTACAGGTCGGCGCGGGGGGCGCCCATCAGCGTCTTGTCGTGGCGGGACGAGTCGGAGAGTTCCGAGCGCGGCACGCCCATCAGGGTCCGTGAGCCGCCCAGGATCGTGACCTCGGCCGGGCCGCCCGCCCCGGCCCATCCGCTGCCGGCTTTGGCCGTCGCCGTAGCCTGGAGCAGAGCATCCAGGCCCGAAACGGCGTACTCAAGCGCGACAAGCCGTTGGCCGCAGTGTGTACAAAACTTGGGGGCGTAGGTGGCGGAAGCGTTCAGCCGCCCGCCGCACTCGGAGCAGAACGCCACGACCGCCGCCGGGGGCGTCGGCGTCTCGGCCAGCCACGCCGACCGGCCCTGTGTCCCGTTCTGTTCGGCCCCGCTCTGCTCGTCCGTGTCTTCATCCCGCTTGCGCCAGCCGCTCATCTTCGCCCCCACTTACCGTCTGTCCCCGTGAAGGGAATAAGTCCATCGCGCTTATTCTACCCCATGAAGTCAGGAGAACCGCCGCTTCGCCCCGAACGCCCCGCTGTTCGATCTCGCCTATTCTACTGACGACCAGTATGCCCCCCCTTCAGCCTCAGCAAGATCAGTACGGCCCGCCCATTGACGACGTGACCCGGCGCGGGTTGGCGATCTACCGGGATCGCCTCCAAGCCATTCTGGAGCCGGCGCACGCCGACCGCGTGGTCGCGATCCACTTGGACCGCGGCGACTCCACAGTCGCCGACTCGTCGCCCGACGCACTGCGGGCCATGCGCTGCGTCCGCCCCTCCCGCCTGCTGTTCCTGTGCACCATCGGCCCGGCCTCGGACGTGGGCCTGGCCCGCCGTCTGTCCGGCCTAGGCACGGGGGCGCAGCGCAAGTGATCCTAGGCCAAGTCCGCCGCCGTTTCCTCCGCGTCGTGCTGGCCCTGCCGCCGGATCTGCCCCGCCGCCTGGAGGCCCAG
>JAYTRQ010000573.1:0-11255 GCA_043746125.1 Armatimonadota bacterium
CACACGGTGTGTGCCGCCCTTTTCGACGTCCAGCTTAGCGCTTCACGATGGCCGAGTCGTTCCCCGCCGTTACGAAGTTTCGCACCATGTCGCTCGCCAGGAAGTCGTGCGGGAAGCCTAGCTCGATCCTGCTGACCGCGTCCAGCTTCTGCAAGTGCGCCTCGCCCAGCATGACGTCCAAACAAGCCAGGTTGTCCTTCACCTGCGCGGCCTTGCGAGAGCCGATGATGGGGATGACGTCCGGCCCCTGCGCCAGGAGCCAGGCCAGGGCCACCTGAGACGGCGTCATACCCATCTCGCCCGCCACATCCACGACCGCCTGCGCGACCGCCAGGCTCCGCTCGTTCAGCCGGGCCGAACTGCCGTCACTGAGACGCGCCCCCACTTCCTTCTCACCGCCGTTGTACTTGCCCGTCAAAATCCCCTGTCCAAGCGGCGACCAGGGCGTAACGGTCAGACCGAACGCCCGCGCCATCGGGATTAGGTCACGCTCCGGCGTCCGCTCGACCAGGCTGTACTCCACCTGCAAGGCGACGAAGGCCGTCAGCCCACGCAGTTCGGCCAGCGTGTTCGCCTGAGCAACGATCTAGGCAGGCGAGTCCGAGACACCGACGTAGGTGATCTTGCCGGCCCGGACCAGATCGTCCAGCCCGCGCATGACTTCCTCAACGGGCGTCATGAAGTCCCAGGCGTGCAGCCAGAGCAAGTCAATGTGATCCGTGTCGAGACGCTTCAGACTGCCCTCGACCGACCGCATCAAGTTCTTGCGGCTGTTGCCGGTGACGTTGACGTTGCCCGCATTTGTCGGCGAGGCCGGGTTGTCCGGGAGCGTGTACTTAGTCGCCAGGACGAACCGGTCCCGGTCACCTTTTATCAGATCGCCCGTGATCTTCTCACTGCTGCCGTTAGTGTAAATGTTCGCCGTGTCAATGAAGTTGCCGCCCGCCTCCACGAAAGCTTCAAAGACCGCCCGCGATTCGTCGTGAGAGGCCCCCCATCCCCAGTCTTCGCCGAACGTCATCGTGCCCAGGCACAGTTCGGACACGCGCAGTCCGCTTCTGCCTAACAGTTTGTACTTCATCGTGGTCTCTCTTGGTATGGCCGCTTCGGGCCACTGATTAGGACACAGAAGCCGACGAAAAAGTCTCTCAATGCGGGGCTGATTGCCTGCCCGCACGGGCCGTGGAGAAGAGGGTCACGGTAGAGGACCTTTAAGTCCGGTAGCTCGCCGCAAGCGATCCGGCGATGGCGTGCCAGCCATCGGCGAGGATGAAGACCAGCACTTTAGCGGGGAGCGAGATGACGGTGGGGGGCAGCATCATCATTCCCATGCTCATCAGCAGGGACGATACGACGAGGTCAATGATGACGAAGGGGATGTAGATAATGAACCCGAAGATGAAGCCGGTCTTGAGTTCGGAGATCACAAACGCGGGGATGACAATCTGCATGGGTAGGACGTCGGCCGGGTGCTGGGGGTCGGTGATCTTGGGGATCGGCGTTCGGCTCATCTGCAAGAACAGCCTCAAATCGTCTTTGTAGGTCTGGGCCACCATGAACCGGCGGAGGGGTGTTTCACCCTTCGTAACGGCCGTATTGAAGTCCATCTTGCTGCTCAAATAAGGCTGGATAGCGTCCGTGTTCATCTGGTTGAACGTCGGGGCCATGACGAAGAACGTCAGGAACACGGCCAGGCCGAGCAGGACCTGCGTGGGCGGGATGTTCTGCGTGCCCAGCGCTGAGCGTAGGAACGATAGCACGATCACGATGCGGGTGAATGCCGTCGTCATAACCAGCAGGGCGGGCGCGAGCGTCAGAACAGTCAGCAGCAGCAGGATCTGAAGCGTGTTTGCCACTTGCTGCGGACTTTTGGCCGGGCCGCTGCCTGGAATGGTCGGCAGGGTGAAGCCGGTCTGAGCGTGGGCGGGCGTGGAAGCCAGTCCAAAGGCGAGGATCAGCAGTGAGAAGGATAGAAAGCGGCGGAGGGTCATGGGGCGTCTTCCGGCTGCGGGCGCGACAGCAGCGAGCGCAGGCGGGCGTTAGCCGCACCGATGGGCGAGGCGGCGTCTGCCCGCGCCAAATAGTCTTCAAAAGCGGCGAC
This sequence comes from Armatimonadota bacterium, assembly GCA_043746125.1. Taxonomy (GTDB): domain Bacteria; phylum Armatimonadota; class Armatimonadia; order Armatimonadales; family Capsulimonadaceae; genus JANXMY01. The sequence continues at coordinate 2,102 of JAYTRQ010000573.1, forward strand.
CTCATCCGCATCTTTCGGGGTGGCCTCAGCGGGCCATTCAGCGACGGACACGACGGATTGTGGCGTGGCCGCCAGCAGAAAATTCCGGCCGGATACCGTAACGACGTGCAGCATTGCCCCGCCGGGGAGGGCCTGCGAGGAGACGACCGTGATTGCAGAAGACGTGGGCGAGGACATGCGGCCAAAGCCGTTCGTGAGAGTGATCCGTGCGGGCTTGCCGTCTCCCCCCCCGCTTACTAACCCGTAGCGCTTCATAACGTAGACGACGCCGACGATACCGGCCAGCACTAGAACCAGGGCCTCCAGGGCACGGCCCGCCTGGGCTGCCGGATTCGGGGCGTTATCCCCGACGGTCAGGGGCGCACTGTCGCGCCCGCCATAGTCGGGAATCACCGCCGGGGCGGAGGCGGCCGACTTGGTCGCGGCGGGTGGGCCCGCCAGCACTGGCCCGGCAGCCAGCAGGGAAACCCCCAGCAGTACCAGCCTCATCTTATGCCGCGAACGCATGGTTTTCCTTGTCTGCACCTCGGCGGACGGCTGTGATGATCTCAGTCACCCGGACGCCGAAGTTATCGTCTATGACGATGACCTCACCGCGAGCCACCAGAAGGCCGTTGGCGAACAGGTCCACCGGCTCACCTGCGATCTTGTCCAGTTCAATGATAGAGCCGGGGGCCAGGTCCAGGATGTCCCGGATCAGGAGGCGGGTGCGGCCCAGTTCAACAGTGACTTCCAGCGGAATGTCTCGTACGCGACCCATACCGCCGCTGTCATCTGATACCATCGGAGCGGAGGCGGGAGGATCGAACGAGGGCAGATCTACGAGCCCCCCCGGCGTGGATCTCAAAGTGGGCGGCAGTTCAGACTCAGCTTCCTCTTCGCCAGGCCCAAGGTCGCCAAAGCCTACTTCTTCGGTCATGTCTTCACCTTCGGCTGCGCCCGCAATCAGCGCGTCTAAATCGGCCTGCGAGAGGATACCCATGTCGTTATCATTGTCTGCCATCGAAAACGTGTCTCCTGCGAATATTAATAGGGACCAGGCTGACGCCTAGCCAATGTCTCGATGCGCGATGAGTTCCAGCGGCGGCGCGACGACCTGCTCGATCTGCACGGCTAGGCTGCGCCCACGCAGGCCGGTCCTGCCCCGGAACTTCACTTGGCCGCCCACCACGAGGTCCACCGTCCCCAGCCGACCCTTTTGTATCCCCAGGGGGTCGTTTGCAGGGGGGCTGACGCGCATCGGGATGACCTGCCCCACCTCCAGACCGACGAGATCCGCGACGGTCAGGGAGGCCGTGCCGAGGCGAGCGGCGCATGGCACGACCGTCGTGTTGAGCCGATCCGCCAAATCGCTGCCGTGCAGAGCGGAGGTTTTCTTGCGATCGCTGACGAACCACCGCTGAGTGTTCAGCTTATTCAGAATTGGCTTGATGAGCAAATATGGGATGCACAGGCTCATCGCGCCCTGGAAATCGCCGATTCGGATCTCGAACAGCATCAGAACGACTGTGTCGTTTCCCGGCACGATTTGGACGAACTGTGCCGACGTCTCCATTGAGGCGAGTGAGAATGTCACCGGCACAACGGCCTCCCAGGCCGTCTTGAGGTCGGTGAGCGCCAGGTCCACGACGTTGCCGGATAGAACTTTCTCAATGTCAGTCAGGTCTCGCACCACTTTCCCCGCCGCGCCTTTGCCTCCCAGAAGCCGGTCCAGCATGGAGAACAGGATGCCGAAGTCAAGCTCCAGCAGGGCCTGGCCGCCCAGCGCATCCGCGTTTAAAACATTCAGAAGCGAGGTCGAAATGGACTTCAAATATTCGTCATAAGGCACCTGCTCGACCGAGACCAGATCCACCTGAGCCTGGGCGCGCAGATACGCTGATAGGGACGAAAGAAAGAGGCTGGCGAAATTCTCGTGCAGCATTTGGAGTGAGCGCACATGGTCTTTGGAGAGTTTATCCGGGCGGCGAAAGTCATAAGGCTCGTAGGAGGGCGGAGTTGTGATTGAGTACGGCCGGGCTGAGGCCAATGCCTTGGTCGCGGCGGCACGGCGGCGCTTGTGCAGCGGCAGGAAGACGTGGCCCTCAGCGGCCTTGATCTGCGGCGCGGCCCTGGCCGATGCGCTGAATGCGGCGCGACGCTGCTCGGTCACGGCACTCGACCCCGGTTCTTCCTCCGAAGCGGTCATGGAGGTGAGTAGGGATTCGATCTCGAATTGTGAGAGGACTTCAGCCAATGGGTTTCCTGTCAAAAATACCAGGTCGGGAGGCGCAAAAGTAGAGGCGAAAGAGAAAGACGCCAGGGATTGCTCCCTGGCGTCTTTATTCCACACTGCCTGCATAATCTTCCAAACGATTTCAGCAGGAGGCGTTATTGACACCGCCCGCCGTCCACGCACTTCTCGTGGTCGCCTCTCGTGGCACGTCGTCTCGACGTACGTCAGATTGCTGAGGATGGTGGCCGTGTCGGCGAGGTCGAACGCCGAATTATCTACGGTCCACAAATTGACCCCGAACGCGCCCACCCCACCCTGATCCGTCCCGACCGTCGCCAGCGCGTGCATCGTCTTGACGTGCCCATCGCAGAATGGAAAGTTCGTCAGCCCTGTATGGCCCGTGAAGATACAGCCCGAGGCCTGAGTCGTGTTGTTGGTCGTGCCGATCTTGGACTGCTGCCCCCCTTCGTATCCGCAATGTTGATCTCACTGTAGCAGGCCGTGGGTTCGCCGACCATTAAAGTGCTGGAAAGCGTCTGGAGGGCGGCGAGCGGGACGGGTGCCTGGCCGGATGTGCCGTCGCGAAACGCGCCGCCGCGGCCCTTGTCGTAGCGCGTCACGCTGTACGGGGGGTTGAGGCCGTCCGAGCCAAGATCCACCAGGTCCCGGCTGGGGTTGTCCGGGCATTAGAAGAGGCCTTCACTCCAGGCGTAAGGCTGGATCATCGCCCGCCAGGAGATTTCGGGCGGGTACGCGCCGTACCGGGTCGGCAGCGTCTCGTCGGCATCCTGCGTATATTGGGTGATCGCCAGGCCGATCTGCTTAAGGTTTGACTGGCATGCCGCCCGTCGGGCGTTCTCACTGACTTTCTGAAAGACGGGGAAGGGAGTAGCCGTGAGAATCGCGATGAGGGCGATGATGACGAGCAGTTCAATCAGCGTGAAGCCTTTACGTTTCATAGTGTCTTCCCTTGGTTCTGAAGACGCGATACGGCGCATCTGGGCGTTTGTCAAGAAAAGTCTTGCCCCATCCCACCAGACGGAGGGACGGGGCAAGCGTCAATCAGAGGCGGATGCATCTAGACAATCACTTCGACATCCCCAGTACCAGAACGACGAACGTGCCGGGCATGTAGGATCGCTTCCAGGGTTGAGCGCCTGGTGCGGCCGGGAGCGGTGTGGCCGTGACGACGTAGACGCGGTGGGTCTTCATGTCCAGAGCCATCGTCCGTGCCCCCGCCTGCGTCAGCACGGACTGGGCGACGGTGTACGTGTTCGGCCCATCCTGGTGGAGCATCGTCAGCGTGCCATCCTCACCGTTTGAACTGAAGGCCAGACCCGTCTGAGGATCAAAGCCGGCGGCATCGGGGCCATTGCCTATGGCTGCGGTGGCGACAACCTTGCCGGTGTCGGCGTCCGTGACCGTCATTTTGCCGCCGTCACAGACTGAGAACAGTCGGCGCGTTTTCGTGTCCATCGCAATTCCTGATGGGCTTTCGGCGGGCGCGAGCGGCCAGGTGGCCTTCACTGTCAGCGTCCGTGCGTCCAGAGCAACAATCTCGCTCTTGTCTGCCACATTATCGTAGAGCATTCCCCGTCCATCGGCGACCGCGAACTCAGGCCGCCCGCCCAGTGCGACGTTACCAAGCGCCTTACCCGTCTTGGCGTCAATGGCCGTGACGTCGTTGCTGCCCCCGTTGAACGTGAACACGCGCTGCGTCTTAGGCTCGTAGACGATGCAGTCGGGCCGCTGATTCGTCGGCGTGGTGCCGATGACTTTCAGCGTCTTCAAGTCGAACGTCGTGACGGTGTTGTCCCGGCCGTTGCTGGTGAACCCCCGGCCCAGGTTAGGTGCGAGGGCGATGCCATGAACGCCGTTCGTGTTGGGAATGTCTCCGATGGATGCGCCTGTATCGGCGTTCAGCACCATGACGTGCGTGCCCCGGCTGATGTACAGCCGACGTGCATCAGGGTCCACCATCAGGTAGTCCCAGCCGCCCTCCCCACCGGGATGGAAGGTCTGGAGCAGGTGATAGGCGGCTGGGGCAGCAGGCGCGGAAGCCGGCGCGAGGAGACACATGGCCGCCAGAAGCGGCAGGAAACGGTTTTTCATAGTCTATATGTACCTCAGTGAGATTAAAACGGTGTGAAAATCCGCGCCCATTCTTCCGGCGTGTTCGCGTTGACAAGCTGCGCCGCAACCCAATCCGGCGCATCTATGGTCCCAAAGTCGCCCGACTCGAATAGCGCATGCAGGGACAAACGGCCTTTTGCTAATCGCTCTTCGATTAATGGCAGGCACACGGGTGCGTAAACTGAGAATAGTGGCTCCCACTGCTCACCGTTTCGGACGGCAAGCCCGTGCGGTCCGCCGTGATCGTCCGCACAATTCGCCAGCCAGCGCAACGCCGTGCCGGTCAGAATGGGCAGATCGCAGGCGAGGGCAAGAATGGGGGATTGGGTCAGACGCAAGGCGGTCTCCAGGCCGCCCAGCGGGCCGCGCCCCGGCCCGATATCGGGGGTGAACGCGACTCCCTCCAAAGGCCAGTCGTCCGGGCGGGCGCGCCCGACAACGAGAACGGAGAAGTCGGCGGCCAAAGCAGCGCGGGCCACGCGCTCCAGCAGAGGCGTTCCGTCTACTTCCAGCCGCGCCTTATCAGTCCCCATCCGTCGGCTCTGTCCGCCCGCCAAGATCGCCACGGTCATCTGCACGTTTATTTTCCCCGGAAGCACGCCCGAAACATTGGCGTGGTATTCTGAGGACGTCAAGCCGCTCCGCACTGACGCGGGCGACGGGTCTCCCCTCATGTTACGTTCACCACACTGCCCTGTGGCTCCTTCCGGCGACGCCGCCCACCCTCTTTGCACGCGTTTAAGGGAAAGCGATTCGCCCGCCATGAGCCATAATACCCACCCAGACTCCGAGACGACCGTCACGACCGAGACACGCCAGCAGAAGCTGATCCGCACAGGCCAGGCCACGCCGCTCTGTTGAAGGGTGTTTACCCGTTCGCCGGGCGCGGTGTCTTCGACCTTGCGCCGCTGAACGACGCCCTTTCCTACACCGTCCCACAGGGCAAGAGCGTCGAGGTCATCTACTTCCGGGCGGGCAACTCGCCGGCAGAACTAATCTACGTCGCCCAATGGCGCGATGGCAACCCCATGCGCCTGTCCCCCATGCACCACCGCCATGAGGCGTGCTGCACGGTTCAGGGCGGAGCCGTAGTAGTTCCCGTCGCGCCATTGGGCCATGCCAGTGTGCAGTCCCATACGGACCCACAGGGGCGTCTCCAGGTTCCACGGCTCGGCGTGGGGGGCATGCTGGGCGCTCGGGGCAACGGCTAGCGCCTCGGGAGCGGTGGCGAAGGCGGCGTGGACGCCGTCCCCGTTCTCTTGACCAGGAGGCCTTCGTTGGCTGCAATGCTACATCCTGGCGGGCTAGGGCGGTCTGGATGGCTACGGAGCGGCTTTCCTAAAGGTTAGTGCTGCCGTGGATGTCGGTGACAACTCCCCATTGATAAATCAAGGGGCTTCTAAGGTTTCACAACCTACACAACGTTATCCCATTGTGATTGTCTAAAGGACTTATTTACGAAGCGACCCGCAAGACTTTACGTTACGCAGGATTAACGATTTTAGCCTAACAACCGATTAAGTGCCTTACTCTGTATTGCTCGATGTTCCGTGGTGACTGTACCACAAATACAACAGAAAGAGAGAACCTCTTAGGAAAGACGTTAAGCCTTATATCCTCAGAGATAAACCTAGGGGCCTTACGGCTTTTCTGGTAGAAAGGAAAGCGACGGTGCCCACAGACGGTTCGCGCATGGCCGGGTCCTCAATAGAGCGACGAGTGAAATGAGTGATGGCCCTGTTGAAGATTCTCCACGCAAGCCTTGAATTCCCATCGCACTGGCGAATTACAGCGCAGGGGGTGCCTTTGACAGTCCCCATAGCCTTGACAAAGGCGCGGGGCGTGTGCTAAAATAAGCATGTTCAGGGAGGAGCGAAGGGACTAATGAGTGCTAAATGAACCCATCGGACAAGTCTGAAATGGCTTGCCTTAAAGTCACACTCCGTGCCTTGGAGAAAGGCACGGCAAGGCAGGCTTTACCGGGCACAGGCGAGATCCTGTGACGGTGCTTGCCGAGTGGGAGTAGTCTGGGTCCGCTTGCACTCTGGCAGCTACGGTAAGGTTCGCTTTCGGTGTTACCCTGCACTGGAAGTAGACGTGGCCCTTGCTTACGTTCCCAAGATTGACGTCATCCTCTGAATTGACCCGTGTGATTTTGAGGGAAAAGGTGCCATGAGTTTCCGCGTCGAGAAGGCGCTGAACAACCAAACCAAGGTTTGCAAAGCGTTTCACGACTACGCCTGATAGTGCTAACAGGTGGCAATAAGGGGCTATAGCTCAGTTGGTAGAGCGTTCGGTTCGCATCCGAAAGGTCAGCGGTTCGAACCCGCTTAGCTCCATTCAAGAGGCCGCGTCAGTTTACTGACGCGGCCTTTTTGCGTGTTATGGGTGAGAAGTGAGCCGGACGACGCGGAGGGCGACGTCTCGGGTGAAAGTGGGGACGGAGAGGAGCAGGCGGTTCCCTGCTGGCGAAAAGTGCTGGGTCAGCACGGGGACGCCCCGCTGGGTGTCCCACCAGGTCACAAGATAAGCGCCGGGGCGTGGGACGGGGAGCGAAAGCTGGACGCCAGACTGCGGTCTGGGTGTCAGACCGGCGCGGTCGTTGTCCCAGTTCGAGGCTGGGTCCTGAAGCCAGGCTAACGTCTCACCCGTGATAGGGTCCTGGAGAGCGGCCGTCCGCAGGAGAGAGTACCGGGACGAGAGGGCATTGGTGAACGTCAGGGAGCCGAGCGCCAGCCAGTCGCCCTCCGTGTTCTCCAAGGACAGAACGTGCGATCCGGTGGGCACAGCGACGGTGCGGTCGACGTTGAAGAGGGCCTGGTAGATGCCGCCATACTCAGGGTAGGCTTTTGTACTCTGGTAGCCTTCTCCCTTGCCTGGTGAAGCGTTGAAGGGGAAGTCACCCACGACTTTGCCGTCGAGCGTGACTTGGAGGCGACCCAGGCTAGAGACGGTGCCTACGTGCATGACCAAATTACCCGGATGCGGCAGGGTCATGTGAAGAGTCAGAACGCTCTGCATCTCAGACTTATCCGGCCCATACAGGATGGACAGAACGGGCCCGCCGGTCACGCTCCCGTCCGGGCGGACGACGACAGGGCTGCTGGCTTTGTCACCCCACCCTCCCGTCGGGTTGAGGAGAAGATCCCCGAACGTCTCCGACCCAGCCTCCTGGCGCGTCGGCGGCGGGAGGACCAGCGGGCGGAACCGACGGCGAGGCCAGTCCACGCTCGCCGCGAACTTTGCAAGACCCGTGAACAGGGAGTACAGGTTTTGGGGATGGACGTAATTATCCCACCACCAGATTGAGGCCCCACCGACGTCCCCGGACAGCGCCCCGGCCCAAAGACCGTTGTGCAAATTGGTCGCGAGGCCAGTAGGGTCAAACTTGGCGTCCGAATTGCGCCAGGAGATGCCGAACTCACCCATCAGGTGAGGCTTGGCATAGCGATCGTGTTCGCGGGCGTCGTTCAGAATGACCGGCGCGATGTCTTTAATCGAGCCTTCGTCGCCATAGCGGTGCGTCTGGGTCAGGTCAATGTCGGGCAAGTTCCAGGCGTCAGGATTGCCCACCGTAGAATACGAGTTGGTGACCAGGTGCTTATAGGCATCATTCGCCTTAAGATACCCAGACATCTCGCGCAGCCAGGGAACCGGGGCGTCCGTCTCGTTCCAGAGTTCCCAGAAGGCCAGGCTTGTCTGTGATCCGTAGCGGGCGATGAGGTAGCGCAAGCGGTGGCGGGAGAAGACACGCGCTGCCGGATCGGTCCAGAAGTCGGCGGGCGTGGCGGCCGGACCGCCGTTGGCCTTGTTATACGGGTTGACCGGCCACTGGCCTTCGTTGAAGTAGCCACCAGTCGTAAACTCTCCATACGTGCCTAGAGCCAGCATGCAGTTGATCTTGCTATGGCCCGCCAGCGCAAGCACTTGGTCGAAGTACCAGGCGTTGGAGAGGTCATACCGCCCAAGGCTTTTCGGCCCATGTTCCAAAGGGCGATTCGCGAGCCACACGCGGGCGTAGTTGCCACCTGCTCTGGACAGGCTCGCGAACCACGCTTCATAGTCTCCCAGTCCACTTCTGCCGGCCCAACCAGCGTTCTCACCAATCAAAAAGCAGGGTGCGCCATTGTCATGTTGCAGGGTGTGGTCGCTGCCGGAAGCCCGGCGCACGAACCCAGAGGCATGGGAGGGCAGAACAGCGAACGAGAGAAACGGCGATGTGCCGGCGCCGGAGCGGTCGCGGGCAGTGATGGCGATTTTCCATTGGCCCGATGTCGGTGGGCAGAAGCGGACGCGCCATTCCGGCATCCCTTGGGCGATCAGCGTTTCCGCCCCGTCCGTAGCCCTCTCGCGGCGGAAGTCCTGGAACCAGAAGCCGGGCACTCGAAGTGTCTGGGCCTTCGGCCCAAGCAAAACGGCATCTACGGCGATCTCGTCCGGGTCAAACGGGTTGTCGTAGCTCTGATCCAATGTGACCGCCCATTCCGCCTGCCCATAGGCGGCAAGGCCGGGGACGGTCAGCGGGCGGACGGTGACGATGGGCGCCGCCTGAACTGTGCCAAGACAGAGGAGGAGCAGAGCGCACACCATCAGGCAGAATTGACGCATTGGTATCATCAGGGTCGGCCTCCGATCAGTCGGTAGAAGAACGCACCGGGAAGGGTGTTCACCTGGAACTGCACTCCTCCGATGGGCAGACCCGCAGGTCGTGTCAATGTCACGTCGCCCAGCGGACGACCGGCGGCGTCAAGCGCCTGCACACGAAGCGGCACGAGTTTCGCGTCTATTTTCGCGGCATCCAGCACA
>JAYTRQ010000574.1:0-3656 GCA_043746125.1 Armatimonadota bacterium
GTCGTTGCCCGTTCCTCCGACGGCGTCGGCGGCTGGCGGTTTACGACTCCGCCTCTTCTCTCGCCCCGCCCGGAGGCGGCCTGGTACGAGACGCTGGGCTGCGAGGACCCGCGGATCACCTACCTGCCCGACCGCCGGGAGTACGTCATCGCCTACGTCGGCTATTCTCAAGTCGGGGCGGGTGTCTGCCTGGCGACGACGTGGGACTTTCTGACGTTGGAACGCCTTGGTCTCGTTATTCACCCGTACGACAAAGATGCCGCCCTCTTCCCCCGTAAGATCGGCGGACGTTACTGGCTGCTGCACCGGCCCTCGTCTGGGCCTTTGGAGAACGTCTGGCTATCGGAGAGTGAGGATCTGTACCACTGGGGCAGCCCACGCTGCGTCCTGCGGGAAGAAGACAAGCCAGGCTGGGACAGCGGCAAGGTGGGGGCGGGGCCGCCGCCGATTGAGACGCCGGATGGCTGGCTGCTGATCTATCATGGGGCCGAGCAAAAGGAAAACGGCTGGCTCTACCGGGTCGGGCTGACACTGCTGGACCTAGGCGACCCGAGCAAGATCATCGCCCGCGTGCCGCACTGGGTCTTGGAACCGTGTGAGCCGTACGAGATCAGTGGGGACAAGCCCGGTATCATCTTCCCGACGGGCACGACACTCGTGAATGGCGTTCTGAGCCTCTACTACGGGGCAGCGGACACGAGCGTCGCCCTCGCCACAGCCCCGCTCGATTCGTTGCTTCAGGCACTCCGAAAGGCCGGTGTGGAGTCAAGGCCCGGCGCTACGCCCCCGGCCTGAGCGCGTCCAGAAGTCGCTCCTCGCCGGTCGTCCTATCCTGGTACAGCCAAGCCGTCCAGCCGTTGGACGTTGGCAGCTCCAGGCAGACGGCGGAGACTTTATGAATGGACCCCCGATGGCCCATCGCTGTGATCGTTCCGTCCTCATGGACTAGGGCCATGACGTTCGTCCCCTTGAGACGAAGCCGCGTCCCGGCAGGGATCTGGCCGGTCTCGATCAGGCTGACGAAAGGCACGCGCGGCTTCGGCCCACCGAGCAGGATGCCCGCCTCATCCGCGGAAGTCAGCAGGGCGGGCGATATGTTCGCCAGCCGTTTCTCCGCCACCTCTATGTAAGGCGTCTCCCGATCAATCGTGATATAATTCCGGCCTAGTTTCTTAGCGACGGCCGCCGTAGTACCTGTTCCGCAGAAAGGATCGAGCACTAGATCGCCGGGGTTGGTGGTGGCGGCGATGACCCGGTGCATCAGGGCCTCCGGCTTCTGGGTGGCGTGGGCCTTCTTGCCATCCTTCGTCTCACGCTCGCCCCCGGAGCAGATGGGGATAAACCAGTCCGAACGCATCTGCCTGTCGTCGTTCCCTGCCTTCAGCTCCCGATAATGAAACGTGTACTTCTTCTGGTCAATAGACTTCTTGGCCCACAGCAGCGTCTCATGCGCGTTGCAGAACCGCGTCCCGCGCATCTGCGGCGTGGGATTTGCCTTCAACCAGACGACGTCGTTCAGCACCCAATAGCCGACGTCCATCATCACCGCCCCAACCCGGTAAATGTTATGGTAGCTCCCTATGCACCATAATGTCCCCGTGTCTTTCAAGACACGGCGGCAGGCGGTCAGCCAGGCGCGTGTGAAGGCGTCATACTCGGCGAACGACTTGAACTTGTCCCAGGGGTCCGTGACGGCGTCCACTTTGGTCATGTTGGGCCGCCACAGATCGCCCCCGAGCTGCATGTTGTAGGGGGGATCGGCGAATACCAGGTCGGCGCACTTGGCTGGGAGCGCGTTCATCACCTCGACGCAGTCTCCCAGGAGAATCTGGTTGACGGGAACGTCGGGCGGCGGCTTCTTCGCGGCGGCACGGGAGGTGCGCGGCGTTTTTTGGGGGGGCTGGGTGGTCATAGGCACGCTATTGTACCACGGCGGACTCAAGAAAACAATGCTTACGGACTCAAGGAGTCGTAAAGCTTTCGGATAATTTTCCTAACGGCTCCTGCTCCCGCGCTCGCGTGATTCCCGTCGTAGGCCGCACGTCCCCGCCTTCGGTGCCCCGGCAGGGCCAGTACGGGCCGTAAATCTCGCCGATGCCCTGTTCCGCAAAGTCACGATAGATGCTGATGGAGGAGACGATTCCGTAGCGGCCGACGGCCTGGGACAGCAAAGCCGCCGACTGCCGGACGACACGCGGCATGTAGCCGCAGGTGTCGTAAGACCGTGTCCTATGTCCGCCACTCAATGCATCCAACCCACCGTCGCGGTCGCCGCGCAGGTTCTCCACCTGCGGGAACAGGTTTGTCCCATACTGCCCCCGAGGGAACAGCATCACCTCATGCCTCCGCGCCAGGGCTGTCTCCGTCAGATGCCGCACTTCCTCTGGTATAATACGCACCATGAGTGTTCTTGACGAAGTGCTGCGCACAAATGCACAGTTTGTTCAAACCTATGACCCAGCCCGCGCGACGGCCCCGGTCGTCCGCAAATTGGCGATTGTTGCCTGCATGGATTATCGGATTCCCTTGGAGCAGGCGTTCGGCCTGAAGCCGGGCGATGCCTACGTTATCCGCAACGCCGGCGGTATAGTCACCGAAGACGTAATCCGGTCGCTTTTAGTCTCCCACTATCGGCTCGGGGCGGAAGAGTTTCTAATCATCAACCACACCGAGTGTGGCATGCAGACGTTTAAGGACGAGGAACTGCGTGCCGAAATGCGCCGCTGGTGCGGTACCGATACCATCGCGCCGGAGCAGTTCCACACCTTCCAGAACCTGACCGATAACGTCCGCCAGCAGATCCAGCGGATCAAGTCGCATCCGTGGGTTCCCAATCACATTCTAGTCAACGGCTGCATTTACGACGTGCATACCGGTAAACTCTCGGTCGTGTCGCTGGACGATGCCACGACGCAGCCTTTGCCGACGCTGGCGCCCCTGACTCCGCTCTAGAACAATGAGATCCATTCGGCCTCGGGGGCAGTGCCGGCGGTGACGATGATGACTTCCCCTCCATTCTCTGTCACCGCACAGCCTGGCGAGACGTTCCGTGAGCGCGACCAGAAGCGTGTGGGAGCCGTTGTTGAAGCGAAGGCGGCTCGGCGGCTCTTCATCCGTCTGGGCCGACTCATACCATCCCCCACATCTGGCGCATTCACGCAGAACTCTAGTTCTCTGCCTGCGAAGCAAAGTCTTTCTGTATAGTCACAGCCCGGCCAAGACTCTAGAGCCGCTCGAATATCTTGAACCGTCGGGGCGCGACTCGGCGGGCAGGGGTTTGGGAAAGATAAGTCCACTTCGTTAAGCCGTATGACCTCTTCCTCATCTATGAGGAGGAGGTCAAGTGGGCAAAGCCCGTAGCCGGTACTCATCTTTCTACTCTGCCGCCAGAATCAGGCACTTGAGATACTCCGATTCAGGCGCTTCCAGAAGTACCGGATGGTCGGCGGGCTGGCCGCGCCGCTCGATCAGAGTCAGCGTTCGGCCCGCATCCCGCGCAGCCCCCTGCACGATCTCCCGAAACTCTTCCGGCGACAGGTGGTGCGAACAGGAGCAGGTGACCAAGACGCCGCCGGGACGGAGCAGACGCATGGCGACACGGTTGATCTCGTTGTAACCCCGGATCGCCCCCTCGCGGCTGCTTCGGTTCTTTGTAA
>JAYTRQ010000575.1:0-3644 GCA_043746125.1 Armatimonadota bacterium
TCCATTATAAGCGAAAGCGTCAGCTAAGTCAATCGGAGCCGTCCCACCGCCCATGCCGCGTGTTCCTGAACCAGCGGTTCCGGGTCGTGTTCGGCGGCGCGTTCCAGGGCGGGGAGGGCGCGGGGGTCGCCGAGGTTGCCCAGGGCGACGCAGACGTTTCTCAAGAGGCCGCGCCGCTTGGTGCGGCGGATGGGGCTGTTCTTGAACTTGTCGTGGAAGGCGGTGTCGTCCAGGGATAACAGTGAGAGAAGGTCGGGGGTGGTCAGGTCGGCGCGGGGGCGGACGGCGGGATCTTGGGAGCGGACAGCGAACTTGTTCCAGGGGCAGGCGGCGAGGCAGTCGTCACAGCCGTAGATGCGGGTGCCGATGAGCGGGCGCAGGTCTATGGGAATGCTGCCTCTGAGTTCAATGGTCAGGTAGGAGATACAGCGGCGGGCGTCCAGCTCGTAGGGGGCGGTGATGGCTCCCGTGGGGCAAGCAGGGAGGCAACGGGTGCAAGTGCCGCAGTGGGTGGTCTCGGGCGCGTCCGGGGGCAGGGCGACGTCTAGGAGGATCTCGCCGAGAAAGAACCAGTTGCCGAGATGGCGCGAGATCAGATTGGTATGCTTGCCGATCCAGCCCAGGCCGGCCCGCATGGCGAGGTCGCGCTCGGTGATAGGGCCGGTGTCGCAGTAGACCTTGCCGCTCGTGCCGGGGGATTGGGTCTGGATGAAGGCGAGCAAGGAGGCGAGGCGCTGCCAGAGGATCTCGTGGTAGTCATCGAAGCGGGCGTAGCGGGCGACGGTGCCGGTGAGGAGGGGAGAAGGAGGGGGGGCCTGTCCATCCTCCGGCGAGTAGTTCAGGGCGACGCAGACGACGGAGCGGGCGGCGGGCAGGACTTGGGACAGGTCGCCGCGCTTTGGCTCCTGGCGGGCCAGATAGAGCATTTCGCCGGCCTTGCCCTCGGCCAGCCATCGGGCGTAGTGGCGGTGGTGGGGGGGCGGATCAGCCGTGGTGATGCCGCACAGGGCGAAGCCCAGACGCAGGGCTTCGGCTTTAATGGCGTGGGACAGGGCGGCGCTAGAGAGGGAGGCGTCCGGCATAGCCAGCCTCGATCTCGTGCCAGTATTCGAGGGTGTCTTCGCCGAGGTGCCAGCAGAGGAAGACCTCGCGAGTAGGGTCGCCGTAAAGGAAATACGGGAAGTCTACCAGCCCGCGCTCTAAGTCTTTGATCTGGATACCCTCCTCGGCGATCTCCTCGATGAGTTGCTGGGCTTCCTGTTTGGCCTGACCCGCCCCGGTCAGGATGGGGCCTTTGCCATTGCCGCGCAGGACCATGACTTGCTCGCTGCCCTGGGCAGACTGGGCGCGGCGGGCTTCGGCCAGCATTTCCTGAATACGAAGCAGGCGGCGGCGCAGGGACGGGATGGCGGCGCGGGCCTCCGGGACCGTGAAGTGCTTGGAGAAGATAGGCATAGAACGTCAGCTCCAGACGAAGCGCAGGATGCGATGGTTGAGCGTGTCGGCCACGTAGAGGTCGCCGCGCGGGATCGGACCACGCGGGCCGCGCTCCCCGGCGGGGCCGACGGCGAGGCCGCCCGGACGGAGCAGAGTCCCCAGGCCACGGCCGGCTTTCTCCAGGGTTGCGAGCACCTCCCCATCGGGGAGGGAGAGGCACTGGACCCGGCCGCGCGTCTCGCCCGTCAGCACGTCCGGCTCACCGCCATCGGCGACGTAGAGAAGGCCGGCGGCGTCGGCGGCCAGGGCACGCGGGTGGTAGAAGGACACGGCGGGCAGGCCGGTGGTATTACGCCGACGGATTTCGCCCCCAATCTGGCGGTCCAGGCGGCCCAGAGGGTCGTAGCGGAGGAGGCGCTGGGCGAACGTATCGGCGACGGCGAGGCCACCGCCCGGCTCCGCTGCCACGGCCTGTGGGCTGCTCAGATGAGGGAAGTAGGCGCCCGGTGCCCCGATGGCGTTCAGGAACCGCCCCTCGGCGTCGAAGCGCTGGACGCGGCTGTTGCCCGTGTCGGCCAGAAAGATGTCGCCGGTGAGGGGCGCGACCGAGATGGCGGTCGGGCCGTTCAGTTCGCCTTCGGCCCGGCCGTGCCGACCAAACACGAGGACGAGGACGCCGCCACGCGTGAACTTCTGAACGCGATGGTTGCCCTGTTCCACGACGTAGAAGGAGTCTTCGGCGTCGGTCGCGACGCCCTGCGGCGACAGGAACTGGCCGCGCCCACTGCCCCGTCCGCCGATGATGGAGACGCCGCCGCCTGGCGTGACGCGCTGGATGCGGTGGTTGTGGGCATCGGCGATGAACAGAACGCCCACCCCATCGGCGGCCAGGCCGGTCGGGTAGTGAAACTGTCCCGCCTTGACGCCGCGCTCGCCGAAGACCTCTACAACGCGCAGCTTGGTGGGCGGCTTTCCGACCTGGGCAGCAAGATTAGAGAGTGTCAGTTCATCGTCTTCGTCGTCCTGATAGACGCCGTAGCCGCGCGGGTCGGCGAACTTGACCTGGGCGAGCGTGGAGCCATCGGCGAAGAGGTCAGCGACGATGCCCCGCGCGACCGGCTCCTCCAAGCCTTCCGGCGCTGACGGGTCGGCTCCCGCCTCGTCCTCCCCGAACTCCAAAAAATTAAATCGGTCGGCGCTCATGTCTTGCGGCGTGTCCTCGGCGTGGCGGTCGGAGTTAGTATACCGGTTCGGGTGGACTATTCCCACCGGTACGGGGTCAGCAAAGGAGGTCTTCGTCATCACGAAGCGCGACGCGGACCGTCCGGCCGGTGCAGGCGGACTTGGAGGGGGGTCAGGGAAGATCCTATCCCTGGCCGGTCGGATCCTATCCCTGGCCCGGTCACGTTCGTTCCGGGCCTGTCCCTTCCCTCGGAGGGAAGGGTGAGGAGGGGATCGTAGCCACGCTTGGGGGGGGGGGCGTGGCTGGTGGCCGGGGGCGAAAGGCCCCGCAGACTTGGTGGTTAGTCCTGTCTACTAGTGTAGTAGTTTTGTTGGGATATTGTCGATGGCATAGAGAGGGAGGAAGCATCGGTGGGGAGAAGGCAGGAGATCCACGTATGGGTGGCTCTCCCGGATTAAAATCCGGGCCTTCGCGAATGGGGGTGTCCACCTGCGTGGACAGAGGATCAACGGACTTCAACGCCGGGGCAGGCGTCAAATCAGGCCGCGCTCTTTGAGGCTGACGAAGGTGCCGTCGCCCAGCACGATGTGGTCCAGGAGGTCTATGCCCATGATCTCGCCCGCCGCGATGAGGCGCTTCGTCACGGACACGTCTTCGGAGGAGGGCGTGGGGCGCGGGTTCATCGCTCAAACACAGGAGGCTCCACAAGCACCCGAATGTCCGTAAGGTGAGCCAGTAGAGCCTCCCGCTGGTCAGGGCTGAGGTTCCGCCGGTTGAGTTCCGCTTCCAAAGCTGCGACTTTCTGTTGATAAGCATAAAGAACCCGGCGCAGATTATTGAGCCGCTGTCGGTCCAGGCGGATGAAGCGAATGGTGTAGCGGCCAACGTTGGTCTTAGCCGTGACCGTGCCGTCGGTATGGGTATCCCAATGGTCGTCGTGGTCGTCGAAGCACGGGTCTAGGAACCGAAAGCCTTCTGTACGTTCTGCATCGCTGGGCCAACGATTGCCCTTTTCCAAATTGCA
>JAYTRQ010000576.1:0-3641 GCA_043746125.1 Armatimonadota bacterium
GTGGTGGGCGGCGCGTCGGACGGAGAACCGGCGAGCGGGCCGAGGGTCTCGTGGAACAGCTTCTTGCGCGATTCAGCCAGGTGCCGCAGGTTCTCGCGCCAGTCCAGCAGGGCGAGGGGGACGAGCGGTAGGGCGGCGAGAACTGTCACCATCCAGTATTGCAGCCAGGCGATCTGCGACTTCTTAGCCACGACCGTGATACCCTTGATGGGGTCGGGCAAGTAGCTCCCGTAGAGCCACAGGCCGAGCACAGTGAGCAGGAAGAACAGGCCCCAAGCCCGGAGCGAGCGCTGCTTGGGGGAGATCAAGTCGCGCAGGGCGGGCATGGACCAGCGACGGGCCTCCCATACGCCGTAGGCGGCGGCGGCGACCAGGGCGACGACCAGGGCCGCACGGAGGAGCGTAAGCGATCCGGGCATCAACGGCCTCCATTGCGGCGCGTCTCGGGCGGCACGGCCTCAGTCGCCAGGCGGCGCAGCTCGTCGATGGCGTCGGCGAATCCCTCGGGGTGATGGAACACGGCGCTGCCGGCGATCAGAACGTCCGTCCCAGCCTTGGCGGCGTGGGCGGCCGTGTCGGAGTTAACGCCGCCGTCCACGCCGATCTCGAAGCGCAGGCCGTGGGCGGCCCGCATCTCGCACAGGGCCTGTACTTTCTTCAGCATCTCAGGCAGGAAAGCCTGACCGCCGAAGCCGGGGTTGACGGTCATCACCAGGACGCGGTCCAGATCGCCCAGTACCCACTCGATGGCACTGAGAGGCGTGGCCGGGTTTAGGGCGACCCCAGCCTTGGCCCCAGTATCCTTGATCTGGTGCAGAAGGCGCTGGAGGTGGTAGGTGGCCTCGGGGTGGACTGTGACGAGGTTGGAGCCGGCCTTGGCGAACTCAGCCACATACTGCTCTGGCCGCTCGATCATCAGATGCGTGTCGAAAGGCACGGTCGTGACGGGGCGCAGGGCGCGGACGAGTTGAGGGCCGAACGTGATGTTCGGGACGAAGTGTC
Organism: Armatimonadota bacterium; assembly: GCA_043746125.1. Taxonomy (GTDB): domain Bacteria; phylum Armatimonadota; class Armatimonadia; order Armatimonadales; family Capsulimonadaceae; genus JANXMY01. The sequence continues at coordinate 1,003 of JAYTRQ010000576.1, forward strand.
CGTCCATGACGTCAATGTGGATGTAGTCGGCCCCGGCCGCAGCCAGCTCTTCCGTGGCCTCAGCGAACGCGCCGAAGTCGGCGGACAAAATGGAGGGTGCGATTTTGATGGGCATGAGAGTCCTATCCCGTCTCGCTTGAGGCTCGCCACCCAAGCACTGGCGCCCCAGAGGGTCCCTCGGAGGGAAGGGCTTACGATCGATAATTGCGGTGCTTGCCTCTGAGCCAGAGGCGGCTTACGAATACTTACGAAGCCCTTCCTTCCAAGGGACCCCCCGGGGCGCCAGTGCTTGGGTGGCGAACTTGTGAGGCGGGAGAGGCTTAGAAGGTCTGCTGCTTGACCAAGGCCATCCCATTGGGGCCATCCATGAAGACGCGGAACGTTACTTTGTGGCCGATGCCCTGGACTGGGGCGTTGACCGCCTCACCGGGTTCATGATACTCGTCATAAACAAGGTTCGTGCCGGTCGTGTCCTGGATCTCAATCTGGATGTGACGCGTCCGGCGTGGGCGGCGCGGGACCTTGAACTCAATCGTGAACTGGCGCAGCTTGGCGCTCCGGGGGATGTCCTGAGAGGCATCACCGGGGACAACGTCGGGGGCGGGCGTGGTCAGCGCGTCCGGCGTCAGGGGCGCGGGCGTGGCGGGTACGACGGGCGGCGCCACCATGGCCGCCTGCGTCGTCACCAGGGCCGACTCGCTCAACACGGACGGGCCGGCGGCGTTGACTGCGGTGATCGTGTACGAATAGGTGGTCTCGGGCGTCAGGCCGGTGTCGGTAAAGTGCGTGTCCGGCAGGGCGCGGGCGATGGTCTTGACGTCGCCGTCGAGCGAGCGCACAATGGTGTACGACTCGGCGCGGGGGGCGGCCTTCCAGTTCAGATCCACTTTGTCTGGCCCGGAGGCCGTGGCCTGCACTTCGCCGGGCGTTTCCGGCGGCTGCTTGCCCTTGGAGACGACCATGTTGACGGCCGTGTTGCGGGCAACTTTGGAGTTCGGGTCGGGCGACTGCCGGATAACGACGCCCGTGGGGACACTCTCGCTGTACTCCTGAGTGACGCTGCCCAGAGGCAGGGTGCCGTCCGGAAGCTGAAGGGCGTGTGTGGCGGCGTCCTGCATGGTCCCAACAAGGGGCGGGATGGTCAGCAGGCGCGGGCCAAGGCTGCGGAAGACGGTGACGTCTTTATCCGCTTTGATGGTGTGGCCGGAAGGCGGGTTCTGCTCGTAGATCTGGTTCTCCGGCATCGTGTCGCTATAGTCGCTCCTGTCGCTCTCCACGAGAGTGAAGTGCTGCTGCTGAGCGATCCGCTTGGCGTCATCGAAAGTCTTGCCGACCAGGTTCGGCACCTGAATGTCGTTAGGCACCTCCAAAAACTTGGTGGCATACCAGGACAGGCCGATGACACAGAGGACGGCGATGACGAAGAGGACGCGCAGGGCGATCCCCAGGGCGGCCGACGTCTCGCGTGTCTCGTATTCGCGTACTGCACGTTCCCGCATTCCGTAGCGCTCCTCATCCAGTTCTTTCGCGGCCGTCGCGATCGCCCCGCCCGGCACGGCGGCTGGCACGGCGGTAGCAGCCTCGGCCGGCCTGGGCGCAACGATGGTCGCCTCTCCCGCCGAGGGACGCGGAGCGCGTTTCTCGGTCAGGGGCGACCAGGCCAGCGACTTGCCCGACCGGAGGGCGTCCCGCACGGCCTGAAGGTCGGCCAGCAGGGCGCTGGCGGAGCGGTAGCGGACGGCGGGGTCCGCGTACAGCGCCTTCTGGGTCAGGCCGTCCAAGGCGGGCGGCACACCGGGGTTAACGGCGCGGGGCGAGCTGACCCGTACCCCCCCGACCAGTGGGGAAGCGCCAGTCAGCATCTCGTAGAGCATCGCGCCCAGAGCGTAGACGTCGCCGGCGAAAGAGCCTGTGTCGTCGGGGCTGAGTTCGGGGGCGCGGTAGACGTTCCGCCTACCCTCGGCCGGCCCTGCCGCGACCGCGCCGTAGGCGAAGTCGGCAACTTTGATCTGGCCTTCGGGGCTGAGCAGGACGTGATCCGGCGTCAGCTCGCCGTGCGTTACGCCCTCTCGGTGGGCGGCAGCCAACGCCTCGGCGATAGCGACGCCGATGTCTGCGGCGACGGCCAGGGTGAACGGGGCAACACGCCGGATGCGCTCAGCTAGGGTGATGCCGCGCACATACTCGCGAACGACGTACAGGTCGCCGCCGCCTTCCGACACGCCCTGGTCGTAGACCCGCAGGATGCCCACGTGATCCAGGCGCTGCGCCTCGCGTACAGCCGCCTGAAACTCGGCCCGCCGGCCCTGGTCCAGCACTTCGGAGGGAAGCACTTGAAGCCCGACCACGCGGCCCTCCTCCCGATCCCGTGCTTTGGACAGGACAAAAGGCGGCACGTCCGCGCCGGGCGCGGTTTCGAGGATCTCATAGCGGGCACTGATGACCTGGGTGGACAAAAAACGTTCTCTCCTCGAAGTCTTACGAGGTCCAATGGAACAACGACCAGGACCCATTGGTATCCGGCAGGTGCCAGCGCAGGCCCAGGGCCGGATCGTGCAGGTCGTTGACGATGCTGCGGCCGACCGTCCAGCGTGCCCCCTCGGCGAAGCCGACGCCGTCCACGATGATGGGCGTCCCCT
>JAYTRQ010000577.1:0-3635 GCA_043746125.1 Armatimonadota bacterium
GCTGCCGTACCAACTCTCAGCGGGGCGACGCTGCGCCACAGTCATGCCCATCCCCTTCTTGAGCATCACAGCGCGGCCTGCCGTGACCTCTTCACCAACTTGTTTGCGTGGGATGGCAGTGGGAATGAGGTTGCTTCCAGGCTGGCCGGCTCCCTCGTAAACGGCTTGGCCTGGCTCCTCGTGGCTTTCGGCCTCTTTTACCTGGTCCGGCTCGTCGTCGCCACGGTTCAGTTGGAACGGGGGTTAGCGCCTTATCTCAGCTCGCCATCCCCACGCCTGGCGCGGGCCGTGGCGCACGTCGGTCTTCGGAGCAAGATCAACGGTGAGCAGTTCTACGAGTGCCCGATCCCCATGACCTATTCCAGCGTGCTTGGCCTCAGCCACATTCGCTGCGTCCTGTCAAAAGAACTCGCCTCTTCCGCCACTGACGAGGAGCTAAACGCCATCGTGGCCCACGAGTCCATGCACCTGCGCTTCCGAGACGTTGAAGCCACCTTTCTTGTCAGCATCCTGAACTGCCTTTTCTTCTACCTCCGCCCGGTGCGGCTGCTGGCCCGCCGCTGGCGTGAAGAGACAGAACTAGCCTGTGACGCCGCCGCAGTGAAAGTCGTCGGCGACCCGCTGGCGATGGCGACGGCGATCCTGCGCGTCAGCGGCACTCCTATGGGGTCACGTTTGAGCGGCCCTTTGCCTGCCGTCGCGCTGGCCTTCGCGGACGACGAAGCCTGCCTGACTTCCAGGCGCGTGGAAAACCTGATCGCGCAGGCGCAGAAGTCCGCGCTTCCTGTAGCGCGTGAGAGCCGCCTGCAATCCGTGAGTGGGTGGGTTTTGACTCTTGCCCTCGCCGGCATTGGGGTTTCCCTTTTGCTGTCGGCGCAGGCGGTTTGTTACGCGCATTGCAGCCTGGAAGCTGTGGCGCGTTTGCTGCCTTGAGTCAGCGGTAAACGCGGCACCAGGTCGCACAAAGGTAAGGAACTTTCGCTGTTCCGACAACGTTCTATTATCAATAGAAGAATAGTGAAGGATTAGAAAAATGTCGGATGCGAAGAAAATGAAAGTGATGCTGATGTTGGCTGGGATCGGAATTGGGTGCATGGTGGCGGAATCGCAGGCTGCCCCCAGTGCTAGCATAACTCTCGCCAAGGCGTAGCCGAAGACGCTCTCCATTGCACAAGCCGCCGCGGCGGACAAGACGGAGACCCACGGCACCGCGTCCGCTGACAAGAAGATCCTGACGTTCCGCCAAAAGTCCGTGCGCCTCGTCGTCCCGGTGGGGGTAACACTCAAGGCGCTCTTCATCGACGCGGATGAAGACATGACCCACAACCTGCGCTTCACTGCACAGAAGCCGCCGCTCAAGGGCGCGGTCAAGTCTGCCGGTACGCTAAACCTGCCTCATAAGGCCGCGTCCTCCTATCATGCTGAGGAGATGACGATGCACATACCGGTGGCAGGTACCTACGCTTACCTCTGTGCCGTCCCAGGGCACGCACCGGGCGGTATGTACGGGACGCTAATCGTTCGTTAGGTACAACGCTTCGTTAGACGCAAGGCTTAGAAAGAAAAAACCATGAAGCTGTTTCGTAAGAAGACCACGCACAAGGCGGTAGAGCAGGAAATCACCTCCCCTGGATCGGTACCGCAGGACGTTTCGCGCCGCCAGTTCATGACCGGTGTCGCGGGCGCGGCGGCCGGGGCCGGGTTGATGCTCGGTCAATCCGCCCTGCCCGCCTGGGCCGAGGGCAGCGTTGCTCCGATGGACAAGCCTGCGACCCTCTGGCCCGCCAGCTTCGACCCAGCGGGGACGGCTCCGCAGTACGACCCCCGCGAGATGCCCAAGGCCGGCGAGGTCGTCCACAAGTTCGAGATGGAAGTCACCATCGGCATCCACGAGATCGTGCCCGGCATCAAAGCCCATATGTTCCTGTTCAACGGCTCCTACCCCGGCCCGGTCCTGCGCGTCCAGGAGAACGAGTGGGTGCAGGTGGACCTGATCAACAAGTCGCCCGAAAACCACACGATCCACTGGCATGGCATGATGTTAGAGAACGAGATGGACGGCGTCCCGTTCGGGACCCAGTGGCCGGTCTTTACGGGCCAGGGCTACCGCTACCTGTTCCGCGCCCAGCCCGCCGGGACGCACTTTTATCATTGCCATGTGATGACGACGTTGCACCAGCAGGCTGGCCTAGTTGGGGCGCTGATCGTCGAGGCCAAGGATGACATCGTTAGGAAGGCGTTCCCCTACGAGCGCGACTACACACTGCTGCTGTCCGAGATAGACACCAACTGGGTCAACGAGAGCCTGAACGAGATGGTGGGCATGGGCATGACCATGAACGCCATGAACAACGACATGAAGCTGATGGGTGAGATGAACGGGCGCATGATGGGCTGGTTCCAGAACAAAGAAGCGTTCCTGAAGGCCATCAAGGACGGATACATCCCCGCCTACACGACGCCGATGGTCGGCCCGAACCGGGTCATCACGCCAAACTTCTTTATGATCAACGGCAAGTCCTACCCGATGACCGACCCCCTGATGATCCGCAAGGGTGAGAACATCCGGGTGCGGCTGATCGGGGGTGGGATGCAGCCGCACTACTTCCACCTGCACGGGCACGACTTCTGGCACGTCTGCCAGGACGGTGGGCCGCTGGCCTCGCCGCTGCGCCTGAACACGATCCCGGTCTTCCCTGGCACGACGTCGGACATCATTATCCAGGGGACGAACCCCGGCTCGTGGCACTTCCACGACCATAGCGACCTTTCGACGACCAACAACGGCATCCACCCCGGCGGTATGATGACGATGCTGATGTACGAAGATGAAGAGAAGTACGGCATCACGTTCAAGGACGTGATCCAGACCAACTCGTAAACGCAGGACATGTATCAACTCATGAGCGCAGGACACGCAAAGGAGACACAGCATTTGAGGACAGCGCAGAGCGGTAAGACACGATGGACCCGGTGGGCGACGTTGGCAGGTTTGGCAGGTTTGGCAGGTTTGGCGGCCTGGGGCATTGCTCCAGCCTGGGGGCAGGCGCAGCAGGTGCCGATCCCGGAACAGCCCAGCGTGGCTCCGCAGATCGAGATCGCAGGCACGGGTGTCGGGACGCTGGACCTGGGCCGCTCCCGAAACGCCCTGTCCGATGGCGGGCGGGCCAGCGGCAGCCAAATCAACGTTTCCGACTCGGCCGTCGTGGTCGGCGCGGCCCAGCGGCTCTACAAAGGCGGCATCGGCAGCCTGGCCCTTGGCGGCCTGGCCTTAGACCAGACCAACGTCGGGCGCGGGACGCAGCTTTTTCTGCACCAGGCGTATGTGGACTACCAGACCCAGAACCTGGAAGCCTACCTGGGCCGCACGGACAACCCGACCGCCCAGGTCGTGACGTTCCCGACCCTGCGCGGCGACGACCTCATCACGTTCACAAACCTGCTGGACCCGTTCTCATCGGGCGACAACGTTGGGGAACATCGCTACTCCAACGTCGGCGCGGTGACGATCAACCAGGGCCTACACACCTTTGAGAACTTCCACGTGCAGCACCTGATCAACAGCAATACGGCCACGAACACGCCGGGTGATACCGGCCTGAACTCCTACGGGGTCAGCGTCCAGTATCTGGGGC